>JACDHN010000003.1 GCA_013821025.1 Acidimicrobiia bacterium
CGCTCAGGGAGTCGCCGACCAGCTCGCCAACCGCATCGCCTTCCGCCGGGCGATGAAGCGCGCCGTGCAGAACGCCCAACGCGCCGGCGCCCAGGGCATCCGGGTGCAGTGCTCGGGCCGCCTCGGCGGCGCCGAGATGTGCCGCACCGAGTGGTACCGCGAGGGCCAGGTGCCGTTGCACACGCTTCGCGCCGACGTCGATTACGGCTTCCGCGAGGCGCGCACCACGTCGGGCCGCGTCGGTGTGAAGGTGTGGCTCTACAAAGGTGAGATCCTGCCCTACAAGCAGGCCAGCGAGGACAAGATCGCTCGCGAGGCCGCCATGGCCGTCGGTGAGACGTCCGGTCACGCCACTCCCGACTCGCCTCGCCGCGTCGTGTCGTCCGCCGGTCGCCCGACCGCGCCGGAGCCGGCTGCCGAGGCCCAGCCGTTGGTCAAGGAAGCGGATCCCGAGTTCGAGAAGCTGCTCGACGAGGAAGAAGACATCGCCCGACGCACCCACGACGGTCATGAGACCCCTCATTTCCGTGACAACGACTGAGGGGAGGAACCCGAACCATGTTGATGCCCCGCAAGGTCGCATACCGCAAGCACCACCGTGGCCGCAACCGCGGCCTGGCCAAGGGTGGGTCCAACCTCGCCTTCGGTGAGTTCGGCATCCAGGCGCTCGAACCTGGCCGTCTCTCGGCGCGCCAGATCGAGGCCGCCCGTATCGCCATGACCCGCTCGATCAAGCGTGGTGGCAAGGTGTGGATCAACATCTTCCCCGACAAGCCTGTCACCCAGAAGCCGGCCGAGACCCGGATGGGTTCCGGCAAGGGCAACCCCGAGTTCTGGGTTGCCGTGGTGAAGCCGGGCCGCGTGCTCTTCGAGCTCTCGTTCCCGAACGCCGAGCAGGCCCACATCGCCCTCGAGAAGGCGATCCAGAAGCTGCCGATCAAGGCCCGTGTCATCACGCGGGACGAGACGTTCTGATGGCGCGCACCACGTCCGAGCTTCACGAGCTGAACCTGTCCGAGCTGATCGAGGAGCTGCGCGCCACGAAGCAGGAGGCCTTGAACCTGCGGTTCCGCAATGCCACCGGCCAGCTCGACAACACCGCCGAGATCCGCAAGGTGCGGCGCCAGGTGGCTCGCATCAACACCCTCATCCGCCAGCGCGAGATCGCAGCGGCAGAGGCCGGGCCGTGACGCCCCGACTGGAGACGACAACCATGACAGAGCAGAGCACTGAGCGGTCGGCCCGCTCGGCCCGCAAGGTCCGAGAGGGCATCGTCGTGTCGAACGCGATGGACAAGACCGCCGTAGTCAGCATCACCGATCGCGTCCGCCACGCCAAGTACGGCAAGTTCGTGCTGCGCTCGAAGCGGCTCTACGCCCATGACGAGAGTAACGACGTCAACGTCGGCGACCGCGTTCGTGTGATGGAGACCCGTCCGCTCAGTAAGAACAAGCGCTGGCGCGTCGTCGACGTGCTCGAACGAGCGAAGTGACGGACCGATGATTCAGCAGGAATCGCGGCTGCGAGTCGCCGACAACTCAGGTGCCAAAGAGGTGCTGTGCATCAAGGTGCTCGGCGGCACACGCCGTCGCTACGCCTCGATCGGCGACATCTTCGTCGCCACCGTCAAGGACGCCTTGCCAGGTGCTGCCGTCAAGAAGGGTGAGGTCGTGAAGTGCGTCGTCGTGCGCACCAAGAAGGAGAAGCGTCGTCCCGATGGCAGCTACATCCGCTTTGACGAGAACGCAGCTGTGCTCATCCGTGACGATCTCACGCCGCGCGGCACGCGCATCTTCGGCCCGGTCGGCCGCGAGCTGCGCGATCGCCGGTTCATGCGCATCGTGTCGCTCGCCCCGGAGGTGTTGTGATGAAGATCAAGAAGGGTGACACCGTGGTCGTGCTGACCGGCAAGTCCAAGGGCAAGCAGGGCGAGGTCATGACCGTGCTGCCCCGGGCGAACAAGATCATCGTGTCCGGCATCAACACGGCCAAGAAGCACACCAAGCCGCGTCGCGCCAACGAGCCCGGCGGGGTCGTGGACCGCGACATGCCGATCGAGATCAGCAATGTGGCGCTGATCCACAAGGGCAAGCCGACGAAGGTCGGGTACAAGATCAACGACGACGGAACGAAGGTCCGCGTCGCCCGTTCGACCGGTGAGGTCATCTGATGAGTACCACGGAAGCTCCGACTGTGGTCGTGCCTCGTCTCAAGAAGCGCTACCTGGACCACATCAAGCCTGATCTGCGCAATCAGCTGAGCCTCGACAACGTGATGCAGGTGCCGAAGATCGAGAAGATCGTGATCAACATGGGTGTCGGCCGCGCCGCCCAACAGCCGTCGCTGCTCGAGGGCGCTGTCGCCGACCTCACTCAGATCACCGGCCAGAAGCCGATCGTCACGAAGGCCCGCAACGCCATCGCCGGCTTCAAGCTCCGTGAGGGCCAGGGCATCGGCGCCAAGGTCACGTTGCGCGGTGACCGGATGTGGGAGTTCCTCGACCGCCTGATCGCCGTCGCCATCCCTCGCATACGAGATTTCCGTGGCCTGCCGGCCTACTCGTGGGACGGCCGCGGCAACTACACGTTCGGTCTCTCGGAACAGACCGTGTTTCCGGAGATCGACTACGACCGGGTCGACCAGCAGCGGGGGATGGACATCACCATCGTCACCACTGCCACCGACGACTCCACCGGCAGAGCCCTTCTGGACGCGTTTGGTTTCCCGTTCGCCAGAGGTGCCGCCGACGGTACCCCTACCCCTCCTCGGCGCCGTCGTGGCGCCGGCTTGCGCGGCGGCAAGCGAAAGTAATCGGAAAGGCCGCATCGAATGGCGAAGAAAGCACTGATCAACAAAGCCAATGCCACCCCCAAGTTCAAGGTGCGCGCGTACACACGCTGCCTTCGCTGTGGGCGGTCGCGTGCGGTGTTCCGCAAGTTCGGCCTGTGCCGGGTGTGCCTGCGTGAGCTGGCGCACCGAGGCGAGATCCCCGGCATCACGAAGTCGAGCTGGTGATGAGCGAGAGCGGAGAAAGGACCAACGATGCTCACTGATCCCATCGCCGACATGTTGACCCGGGTACGCAACGCCAACACGGCGATGCACGACGAGGTTCGCATGCCGTCGTCCAAGAAGAAGGTGGCCCTGGCTCAGGTGCTCCAGAGCGAGGGCTACATCTCGGGCTACGAGGTGTCACCGTCGCCAAAGGGCGTCGGTGACGTGCTGACCATCAAGATGAAGTACTCGACGGATCGTGACCGCACCATCTCGGGGCTGCGCCGCATCTCGAAACCCGGTCTGCGCGTGTACCGCAACGCCACGTCCGTGCCTCGCGTGCTGGGCGGTCTCGGCGTCGCCGTGCTGTCGACCTCGCAAGGACTTCTGACCGACCGCGAGGCCCGTCGCCGCAAGGTGGGCGGCGAAGTCCTCTGCTACGTGTGGTGACGCGAGTGCTTGAGCGAACTGGAGAAGATGATGTCTCGAATCGGTAGAGCACCCGTGACCATCCCCTCGGGCGTAGAGGTGCAGATCGGCGGCAACGACGTGACGGTCAAGGGGCCAAAGGGCACCCTCAGCCGCACGTTGCCGGCGGCGATCTCCGTCGCCCACGCTGACGGCCAGCTCACGTTCACCCGGCCTGACGATGAGCGCGAGAATCGTGCCCTGCACGGCCTCGTACGCAGCCTCGTGAACAACATGGTGATCGGCGTGACCGACGGCTTCCGCAAGGAGCTGGAGATCGTGGGCGTCGGGTACCGGGCCCAGGCGCAGGGATCGAACGCCATACGACTCGCTCTCGGCTTCAGCCACCCCGTCGATGTGAAGGCACCCGACGGCATCACGTTCGAGGTACCTCAGCCGACTCAGGTGATCGTGACGGGTATCGACAAAGAGGTCGTCGGCCAGGTGGCCGCCGACATCCGCAGCATTCGCAAGCCCGAGCCGTACAAGGGCAAGGGCGTCCGCTACGCAGGCGAGCGCGTCCTGCGCAAGGCGGGCAAGGCCGGCAAGAAGTGAGTCGGCTGAGAAGTAAGCCGGCACAGGAAGAGGACTGACGATGACTGACACAGCGAAGGCTCGCCGGCATGACCGGATCCGCCGGCACCGTCGGCTGCGCAAGCGGCTGCACGGTACGGCCGTACGCCCGCGCCTGGCCGTGTTCCGCTCGACCAGACACCTGGTGCTGCAGATCATCGACGACGACGCCGGCCGCACCCTGGCCTCGGCGTCGACGAACGAACCCGACCAGCGCACCAACGGCACTGGCGCCACCGTCGATGCCGCCACCCGCGTCGGTACCCTGATCGCCGAGCGTGCCTCCGCCGCCGGGATCGACAAAGTGGTCTTCGATCGGGGCGGGTTCAAATACCACGGACGCATCGCCGCCGTCGCTGAGGCGGCGCGCAAGGGAGGGTTGGAGTTCTGATGGCCTACGCACCGAACAACCAGTCGAACGACAATGAGGGTGGGTTGCGCGAGTCGCGGGTCATCACCATCAACCGCGTGGCCAAGGTGGTCAAGGGCGGTCGGCGGTTCTCGTTCACGGCGCTCGTCGTGATCGGTGATGGCAACGGGCGCGTCGGGCTCGGTTACGGCAAGGCCAAAGAGGTTCCGATGGCCATCCAGAAGGGGACCGAGGAAGCCAAGCGCAACCTGTTCGAGGTGCCCCTGGCCGGCGACACGATCATCCATCCCGTCGTCGGCGTGACCGGTGCCGGTCGGGTGCTGATGAAGCCGGCTGCACCAGGTACCGGCGTCATCGCCGGTGGTGCGGCGCGCATCATCCTCGAAGAAGCGGGCATCCACGACGTGCTGTGCAAGTCACTCGGGTCGGCCAACCACATCAACGTCGCCAGGGCCACGATCGCCGGGCTGCAGGCGCTGCAGCGCCCAGACGAGGTCGCCGCCCGCCGTGGCCTGCCGGCCGAGGAGTTCGTGCCGAAGGGTCTGCTCCGGGCGTACAACGAGCGCCAGAAGGCGATGGCAGAAGCGAAGGGATCGAAGTCATGAGCGAGCGCAGCGAGCACATGCCGGGCGCGCGAGCGCCAGGGAGCCGAACGGCGACGGGGTTCGGGGGCGCAGCCCCCGTGGCATCATGAGCGAGAACATCATCGTGCGCCAGACCCGGTCGGGCATCGGGGCGAAACCAAAGACCCGTGGCACGCTGCGCGCCCTCGGTCTCGGGAGAATCGGCGCCACCAACACGCTTCCGGACCGTCCCGAGATCCGCGGCATGCTGCGGCGCGTTCCCCATCTCGTCGAGATCGAAAGCGATGTGAGCTGACCATGCGAGTCCACGACCTCTCGCCAGCCCCCAGATCGTCCAAGCCGCGCCGTCGCGTCGGCCGTGGCATCGGCGGCAAAGGCGGCAAGACAGCCGGCCGGGGCACCAAAGGCCAGCGCGCCCGCAACACCGTGGCTGCCGGCTTCGAGGGCGGCCAGATGCCGCTCAAGCAGCGCGTGCCGAAGCTGAAAGGCTTCAACAACCCGTTCCGTGTCGAATACCACGCCGTCAACCTCGACACCCTGACGGAGCTCGACACATCGAAGGTCACTCCCGAGGTGCTCGTCGCCCGCGGTGTGGTGCGCAAGAGTGACTTCGTCAAGGTCCTGGCAAGGGGCGAGCTCTCGGCCAAGGTGGAGGTACACGCCCACGCCGTGTCCAAGGCGGCCGAGCAGGCCATCGTCGCCGCGGGGGGATCGGTGACCATCATCCCGCTACCATTCCGCAGCGGTCGACGCCCCGTACAAGGCAACCAGTTCGCCAACCGCTGAGGACCTCCACCACGTGATCTCCAACCTGCTGAACGCCTTCCGGATCGCCGATCTCCGCAACAAGATCCTGTTCACGATCCTGATGATCGTGATCTATCGCCTGGGAGCGGCCATCCGGGTGCCGGGCATCGATCACGTGGCGGTGGAACAGCTCCGTGAGTCGGCGAGAGGGGCTGGCGCCGTCGGCTTCTTGAACCTGTTCTCGGGAGGGGCCTTCGAGAGCTTCTCCATCTTCGCCCTCGGGATCATGCCGTACATCACGGCCAGCATCATCATGCAGGTGCTCGGTGTCGTGATCCCAAAGCTCGAGGAGCTGCAACAGCAGGGGGCGGTGGGCCAGCGCAAGATCACCCAGTACACGCGCTACGTCACCGTCGCCCTGGCGACGCTGCAGGCCACCGGCCTCACGTTCATCTTCGGCACCGGCAGCGGCCAAGCGTTCTTCTCGGCCGCCCGCAACGTGTCGCCCGTGCCGCTGCTACCCGACGGCATGTGGCCGCGCGGCTACCTCGTGATCCCCACGCTGGTGGCCGGGACGGCGCTGCTGATGTGGATCGGCGAGCTGATCAGCCAGCGGGGGATCGGCAACGGCATGTCGATGGTGATCTTCGCCTCGGTGGTCGCCTCGCTGCCGTACGGCTACTACTCGATCCTGCTGCAGAACAAATGGGTGTGGTTCGCCGTCATCGTCGCCGTCACGGTCGGCATCATCGTCGCCGTCGTGTTCGTGGAACTGGGGCAACGGCGGATCCCTGTGCAGTTCGCCAAACGTGTGGTGGGGCGCCGAATGTACGGCGGGCAGAACACCTACATCCCTCTGAAGGTCAACCAGTCGGGTGTGATCCCGATCATCTTCGCCAGCTCGATCCTGTTGCTGCCGGTTATCGGCTCCAACGTGTTGGGCAGCGGCGAAGGATGGCGGGGGAGCATCGCCCGGTTCGTCGACACGAACCTGATCAACGACCAGAGTGCGCTCTACGTCTCCGTCTTCGCGTTGCTGATCATCGCCTTCGCCTACTTCTACAACTCGATCGCCTTCGACCCAATCCGCCAGGCCGATCAGCTTCGGCGCCAGGGTGGTTTCATCCCCGGTGTCCGGCCAGGACCGCAGACCGAGCGGTACCTGGCGAAAGCTGTCAACCGGATCACACTTCCCGGCGCCGTGTTCATCGCCATGATCGCCGTGATCCCGTACATCTTGCTCTGGGCAGCCAACGTCAACACGTTCGCCTTCGCCGGCACCAGCGTGCTGATCGCCGTCGGCGTCGCCCTCGAGCTGATGCGGCAGATCGACTCGCAGCTCACGCTGCGCAACTACGAGGGCTTCTTGAAGTAGACGCCGTGGAAGCTCTCACGGCGCCCACCGCTGCCCCATGATCCCCGGAGCGAGGCTCATCATCCTCGGCCGGCAGGGGGCCGGGAAAGGAACGCAGTGCGTTCGGCTTTCGCGGCACTATGTCGTGCCGCACATCTCCACCGGAGACATGCTGCGCGCCGCAGTGCGCGAAGGGACCGAGTTCGGGGTCGCCGCGAAGGAGGTCATGGAGCAGGGCCGCCTCGTCAGCGACGACCTCATGGTCGGCCTGGTCGACGAACGCCTCGGCCGCCTCGACGCCGCCAGCCGCGGGTACATCCTCGACGGATTCCCGCGCACGGTGTCCCAGGCCAAGGCGTTGGACGACATCACCGCCGACCGCCCGATCCACGTGGTCATCGACCTGGACGTGCCGCGAGACGTCGTGCTGGCCCGGATCCTGGCCAGGCGGGTGTGCCGGGACTGCGGCACCAACTACACGGCGACGGGCGCCGAGAGACAGCCCTGGATCTGTGACGTGTGCGGTGGCGATGTGATGCCCCGCGACGACGACACCCCCGATGCCGTCAACCGTCGTCTCGACTTGTACGAGGAGCAGACCGCTCCCCTGATCGAGTTCTACGGCAACACCGATCGCCTCGTCGTCGTCGACGGCACGCTCCGTCCAGATTCCGTCTTCACCGCCCTCACAGAGGTGATCGAGCGATCGCGGTGATGCTCGCGATCCAAACGGTCATGGGGGCCGTGTGACGTGGAAAAAGGCCCGGTAGCCTCGACTGTCGGCCCATTGTGGCCCATGTTCCGGTCCGCTCGCCGGAAGCATCACGTCGAACATCGAGGAGATCCCACTGCCGAAGCCGAAAGAGGACGCCATCGTGCTGGAAGGCACGATCGTCGAGTCGTTGCCGAACGCCACGTTCAAAGTGGCACTCGAGAACGGTCACGAGGTGCTGGCGCACATCTCGGGGAAGATGCGAATGAACTACATCCGCATCCTGCCAGGCGACAAGGTGCAGGTGGAGCTCACTCCCTACGACCTCACCCGTGGTCGCATCACCTATCGCTACAAGTAAGGCAGCCCATGAAGGTCCGTCCAAGTGTCAAGCAGATGTGCGAAAAGTGCAAGGTCATCCGCCGGCACGGTCGCGTCCGCGTGATCTGCGAAAATCCCCGTCACAAACAGCGCCAGGGCTGAAAGAGGAACCAACGACATGGCTCGCATTGCTGGCGTCGACATCCCTCGCGAGAAGCGATTGGAAGTCTCGCTCACCTACATATTCGGCATCGGACGCTCCACGGCGCTCAACATCTGCAGCACACTCGATCTCGATCCCAACACGAAGGTCTCAGACCTGACCGACGCCGAGGTGGCCTCGATCCGCAACCATGTGGACGACAACCTGCGCATCGAGGGCGATCTGCGCCGTGAGATCGCCCAGGACATCAAACGCAAGGTCGAGATCGGTTGTCTGCAGGGCATCCGACACCGCAAAGGACTTCCGGTGCGCGGCCAGCGGACCCACACCAATGCCAGGACGCGCAAGGGTCCCAAGCGCACCGTCGCCAACAAGAAGAAGGCAGTGAGGAAGTAATGGCCACACCGAAGCAGAGCGGTCGTCGTCCCCGGCGCCGCGATCGCAAGAATGTCGCCACTGGTGTGATCCACATCAAGAGCTCGTTCAACAACACGATCGTCTCCATCTCCGACACCGATGGCAACGTCATCGCCTGGGCGTCGTCGGGCGCCGTCGGGTTCAAGGGTTCGCGAAAGTCAACGCCGTACGCCGCCCAGCAAGCCGCCGAGCGCGCAGCTCGTGCCGCCATGGAGCACGGTCTGCGGCGCGCCGAGGTCGAGGTGAAGGGCCCTGGCTCTGGTCGCGATACCGCCGTCCGGACCATCCAGGGCATCGGGATCGAGGTGACGTCGATCAAGGACGTCACCCCAGTCCCCCACAACGGCTGCCGAGCGCCGAAGCGCCGGAGGTAATCGCAATGGCCCGCCACACAGGACCGAAGGTGCGTCTGTCACGCCGCCTCGGGACCAACCTCTTCGAGAACGAGAAGGGTCGCAAAGCGCTCGAGCGCCGTCCCTTTCCTCCCGGCATGCACGGCCGGACCCGCCGCCGAAACTCCGGAAGCGAGTATCTGGCGCAGCTGCAGGAGAAGCAGAAGGCCAAGTACATCTACGGCCTGCTCGAGCGTCAGTTCCGCAAGACCTACGACGAGGCCAACCGTCTGCAAGGCCCGACGGGCGAGAACCTGCTGCGCCTGCTGGAACAGCGTCTCGACAATGTCGTGTTCCGCGCCAACTGGGGCAGCACCAGGCCTCAGGCCCGCCAGTTCGTCAACCACGGCCTCATCCAGGTGAATGGCCGCCGCGTCGACATCCCCAGCTACCGCGTTCGTCAAGGCGATGTGGTCACGCTGTCGCCACGGGCGCAGGGGATGATCCAGATCCAGTACAACATCGACACCATCGGGCGTTCCCTCGTCGGTTGGCTCGAGACCGGCGACGGTGGCAAGCAGGTCACGGTGCGTGATCTGCCCCAGCGCGACCACATCGATGTTCCCGTTCGCGAGCAGCTCATCGTCGAGCTGTACTCGAAGTAGTCAGCAAGAAAGGCATACGTCGCTAATGCTCGTCATGCAGCGTCCCACCATCGAAACCCTCAGCGAAGAGGCCGATAACCGTCAACGGTTCGCCATCGGTCCGCTCGAGCCGGGGTTCGGCTACACGCTCGGCAACTCGCTGCGCCGCACCCTGCTGTCATCGATCCCAGGCGCCGCCATCACGTCGGTGCGCTTCGACGACGCGCTGCACGAGTTCGACACCATCGCAGGCGTCTCTGAGGACGTCACCGACATCATCCTCAACCTCAAGGACATCGTCGTACGCAGCGAGACCGACGTTCCCGTGACCGCTCGCCTCGACATCAAGGGTGCCGCCGATGTGACGGCTGCGGACATCGAGTTCTCGGCCGACGTGGAGATCCTGAACCCCACAGCGCCCATCGCCACGCTCAACTCCAGCGGCCGGCTGGCCATCGACCTCACCATCGAACCCGGTCGCGGCTACGTGTCGAGCGATCGTGAGCTCGAGACCCGCACCATCGGCGTGATCCCGATCGACGCCATCTTCTCGCCCGTTCGCCGGGTGACGTTCGAGGTCGAGCCGACCCGAGTAGAGAAGTCGACGAACTACGACCGCCTCGTGTTCGACATCACGACTGACGGCTCGATCACACCGATCGAGGCGCTGGCGTCGGCCGGCGCCACGCTGCGCTCGCTGGCCGACCTCGTCGCCACGCTGAGCGAGGAGCCCCGGGGCCTCGAGCTGGGCGAGACCGTCGACGTGGCGGCTTCATCTCCCGACCTCGAGCTGCCGATCGAGGATCTCGACCTCTCCGAGCGCCCGAGCAACTGCCTCAAGCGGGCGCAGGTCAACACGATCGGCGAGCTCCTCACGAAGACAGAGGACGACCTGTTGAACATCACCAACTTCGGTCAGAAGAGCCTCGACGAAGTGAAGCAGAAGCTCGACGAGCGGGGCCTGTCGCTGCGCGGCTGAGCGCACCGATCCCGAAGCAAGCAGAAAGAATCCACCAATGCCCACCCCACGCCGAGCCCGCAGCTTCGGGGGCAGTGCCTCCCACCAGCGCCTGATGATGGCCAACCTGGCGGCGTCACTGTTCGCCGCGGAGGCGATCGTCACCACCGAAGCCAAGGCCAAGGCGCTGCGGCCCGTGGCCGAGAAGCTGATCACGAAAGCCAAGGGTGCCCAGGACGGGCTGTTGCGGGTGCACCGCATCCGCCAGATCCAGGGCTATCTCGGTGACCGTGAGATGACCGCCAAGCTGGTCGACGACGTGGCGCCCCGGTACGCCACGCGCAACGGCGGGTATACCCGTATCCTCAAGCTCGGTTCGCGCGGGGGCGACAACGCCCAGATGGCGCGCATCGAGCTCGTCTGAGACGTCCCGCGAAAGAGCGGCGTGCCTGAATGGCCAGAGCACGCTTCCTCGTCGCCTACGACGGAGCTGGCTTCCACGGGTTCGCCGCCAACGATGGCGTCGACACCGTGATGGGCGCCTTCTCGGGGGCGCTGTCGACGGTGGCGAGGTTCCCGGTGCAGCTCGTTGGTGCCGGCCGCACCGACGCCGGCGTTCATGCCTGGGGTCAGGTGATCTCGGGAGACCTGCGAGGCGAGCCGGACCTCGCCGACGTGTCGCGCCGGCTCAACAAGCTGCTGGCCCCCGATATCGCCGTGCGGGCGGCCGAGTGGACCGACGATGACTTTCACGCCAGGTTCTCGGCCAAGTCCCGGCTCTACCGCTACGACGTGTGGAACGCGCCGTACCCGAACCCGCTGCGCGCCGCCCGCTGCTGGCACGTGTCCCAGCCGCTCGAGCTTTGGGCGCTGCAGGCGGCCTGTGACCCGTTGATCGGGGAGCACGACTTCTCATCGTTCTGCCGGCGCGTGAAGGTAGCCGAAGGCGACGATGAGCGTTCCAACGTCCGGCGCATCCTCGATGCCCGCTGGTCCAAGGTCGACGATCACCTGCTGCGGTTCGAGGTCTCGGCAACGGCGTTCTGCCACCAGATGGTGCGCAGCATCGTCGGCACGATCGTCGATGTCGGTGCTGGCCGCGTCAGCGCCGGGGACATGCGCTCCATCCTGCTGGCCAGGGACCGGGCGGCGGCGGGAACCGTCGCCCCCCCGCACGGCCTCACGCTGTGGCACGTCGACTACCCCGATCCACACGCGTTCTGGGCGTGATCTCTGGTTGGGCCAGACCTGTGAGCGCCGTAGGCTAGCGAGGTTCCTGAATCGAGTTGGACCGAGACGAACCTGGTTGAGATGCGCACGTACACCCCGAAAGCTTCCGAGATCGAGCGCCAGTGGCACGTCGTCGACGCCGATGGCGTGGTGCTGGGGCGGCTCTGTACACAGGTCGCCAGCATCCTGCGCGGCAAGCACAAGCCGATCTTCGCCCCCCACATCGACACCGGCGACCATGTGATCATCGTAAATGCGAGAAAGGTCGTCCTTACGTCCGACAAGGCCGATCGCGAGCGCGTCTACCGCCACAGTGGCTATCCGGGCGGGTTGAAGTCCAACTCGTACGCCGAGCTATTGGCGAGGAAGCCGGCAGATGCCGTTCGCAACAGCGTCAAGGGAATGCTGCCCAAGGGCCCGCTCGGCCGCCAGATGCTGACCAAGCTGAAGGTTTACCCGGGCCCCCAGCACCCGCATTCGGCTCAGAACCCCATCACGCTCGAGATCTGACGGAGACCCACCACATGGCGAGCCCGCTCACCCAGACCACCGGCCGACGCAAGGAAGCGATCGCCCGCGCCCGGCTGCGCCCCGGCACCGGCGTGGTCACCATCAACGGCCGGCCGTTCGAGCAGTACTTCCCGACGGCATCCCAGCGCATGATCGTGTCCGAGCCCCTGCGGGTGGCCGAGGCCACCGAGGCCTACGACATCGACGCCAAGATCATCGGCGGCGGCGCCAGCGGCCAGGCCGGTGCGCTGCGCATGGCGATCGCCCGTTCGCTCGCAGAGCTCGACCCCGAGCGCCGGGCGGCGCTGAAGCGGGCCGGTCTGCTCAGTCGCGACGCCCGCAAGAAGGAATCGAAGAAGTACGGGCTCAAGAAGGCCCGCAAGGCGCCACAGTTCACGAAGCGCTGACCGGCGGCCTGTGAGGTTCGGCACCGACGGTGTCCGCGGTGTCGCCAACACCGAACTGACACCGTCCTTCGCGTTGCGCCTGGGGCGCGTCGCTGCTCACGTGATCGGTGTGTCCCACGCCGTCATCGGCGGCGACACCCGCCGGTCCACGCCGATGCTCGAGCACGCCGTCGCCGCTGGACTCGCCAGCGCCGGAGTCTCGGTGCGCACCATCGGCGTCGTCCCCACCCCGGTCGTCGCGTTCGAGGCCTCGCGCCGCCCCGGCACGCTCGGCGTCATGGTGTCTGCCTCGCACAACAGCTTCGGTGACAATGGCATCAAGCTCTTCGCGCCCGGCGGACTGAAGCTGACCGACGAGGTGCAGGAGGCCATCGAAGCGGCATTGGCGTCACCCGACGACACGCCCACCGAGCAGGACGAGCACGTCGGGAGCATCGAAGCGGGTGACCTCGGCGCCGAGTACGCCCAGCACGTGCTCGACTCCATCGACGGGCGCTCACTCGCCGGCCTGAGGATCGTCATCGACGCCGCCAACGGTTCCGGCCACGAGTTGGGTCCTGCGTTGCTGGCAGCGACCGGCGCCGAGGTGATCGGCCTTCATGTGGCGCCCGACGGCGTCAACATCAACGCCGGGTGCGGAGCCACCGACCCGGGGTCGCTCGCCCGCTCGGTTGTCGCCGAGCGTGCCGACCTGGGGCTGGCTCTCGACGGCGACGCCGACCGGCTGGTGGCCGTGGATCACGAGGGCCGGATCGTCGACGGCGACCACATCCTCGCCATCTGCGCGCTGGACCTTCGGTCTCGCGGCCGCCTGCACGATGACACCGTCGTCGTCACCGTCATGACCAATCTGGGGTTCCGTCTCGCCATGCGCGACGCAGGGATCACGGTGCTCGACACCACCGTCGGCGACCGTTATGTGCTCGAGGCGCTGGAGCGTGACGGACTGTCGCTCGGGGGCGAGCAGAGTGGACACGTCATCTTTCGCGAGCTGTCGACAACAGGGGATGGCATCCTGACGGGCCTGGTGCTGGCCGACGTCGTCGCCAGGGCGGGCCGGCCGCTGGCCGAACTGGCCGAGACTGCCATGACGTCGCTGCCCCAGACGCTCGTCAACGTGCAGGTACCGGGATCGGATGTCGATTGGCGGGCCGTACTGGCCGACGAGATCGAGGCCGTGGAGCAGGAACTCGGCGACCATGGCCGGGTGTTGGTCCGCCCGAGCGGTACCGAGCCGCTGGTGCGGGTGATGGTCGAGGCGCCAACGCAGACGGCGGCTGACACCGCCGCGCGACAGCTGGCCGACGTGATCGCCGCCCACGGTTCGTCGACTCCGACCTTGTGGGACGGCCAGTAGGGTGGCTGGCCTATGTGCGGCATCATCGGGATCCTCAGCCGTCGGTCGAGCCGCCCTGCCCCGAGCGCCGACGAGCTCATCAAAGGCCTCGATCAGGCCCTGGCCGCCCGCCCGGACACGGCCGAGGTCGCCCGGCTCGTCGCCGACGTGGACGCCCTGGCCAGGGGTCTCCCCGGACTGCTGACACTGCTCTCCGACGAAGCCATCGGCTCCGCCATCGTCGACCGTCTCGACGAGTTGGACGTCTTCTTGGCCGACCGGGAGCAGCATCTTGAGGAACGGCAACTCCGTGCCGACGAGGTGGAGGCCGAGAGCGGCAGCCTGATCGCCTTGCGCGACGCCGTGTGGGCGCTGCGTCGCGATCGCCTGCGCACCGCCGAGGAGGTGGCCGGGTTGGCCGGGCGCGAAGCCGGCGAGCCGGCGCTGGCCGTCTACCTCGCCATCCAGCAGGCGCTGTCGGCGCTCGACCGGCTCGAGGTCCGCGGTCGCGACTCCGCCGGACTGCATCTGTTCGTGTGGCATCACGGGCTGGCCGACGACGATTCCGGCCTCGCCGATGCCGTCGCCCTGCGCGACGATCCGCTGTTCCAGTCAAGGGCCGTGCGTGTCGCCGGCCGCGGTGTGTCGTTCGTGTACAAGGCAGCTGCTGAGATCGGCGATCTCGGTGACAATACGAGCGCCCTGCGCCGTGCCATCCAGGACGACGAGCTGTTACGGCGGGCGCTGCATGCGCCGGAGGCGAAGGCTGCCGTGCTCGGCCACACGCGCTGGGCCAGCGTCGGCGTGATCTCGGAGGCCAACGCCCATCCGGTGAACAGTGACGAGCTCGACCGCAGCGCCCAGGTCGGTGCCGGCGAGCCGTACGTGGTGGCGGTGCTGAATGGCGATGTCGACAACCATGCCGACCTGCGGTCGACCAAAGAATTGCGGTTCAGCGGTTCGATCACGACCGACGCCAAGGTCATCCCGTCGCTGATCGCCCGATACCGGCAGGCCGGCATCGACGATGTCGAGGCGTTCCGCAGGGCTGTGTCGTCGTTCGACGGATCGGTGGCGATCACGGCGGCCTCGGCGGATTGCCCCGACCAGTTGCTGCTGGCGCTGAACGGCAGCGGCCAGGCGCTGTACGTGGGCCTCGCCGAGGATTCCTACATCGTGGCCAGCGAGCCGTACGGCGTGGTCGAGGAGACGTCGAGTTACGTGCGCCTGGATGGCGAGCACGGCGGCGAGGTGGTGGTGCTCGACGGCCAGCGGGCCGGCACGCTGGAGGGCATCAGCCGCCTGACGTATGGTGGCGTGGCGTCGACTGCCACCGCCGACGACGTCGTGACGGCCGAGATCACGACCAGAGACATCGACCGCGGCGATGCCCCCCATTTCCTCTTGAAAGAGATCACCGAGTCACCCGCCAGCATGCGCAAGACGCTGCGGGCGAAGATCAGCGACCACGACGGCCGGCTACGCGTCGAGCTCGGTGAGCTTGCGTTCCCGGCCGCCATCGCCGACCGCTTGAAGTCGGGTGAACTGTCGCGCATCCGGGTGATCGGGCAGGGCACGGCGGCCGTCGCCGGTCAGAGCATGGCCGCCGTCCTCGACGAGCTGGCGCAGGGGACGCTCGACGTCGACGCCCTGACGGCAACCGAGATGTCCGGGTTCAACCTGCGCCTCGACATGCGTGACACGCTCGCCATCGCCGTCAGCCAGAGCGGCACTACGACCGACACGAATCGCACCGTCGACCTGCTGCGGTCCCGGGGTGCCTGGGTCATCGGCATCGTCAATCGCCGCGGCAGCGACCTCACCGACAAGGCCGACGGTGTGCTGTACACGTCCGACGGACGCGACGTGGAGATGAGTGTGGCATCGACGAAGGCCTTCTACTCGCAAGTGGCGGCCGGCGTGCTGCTGGCGTGTGCCATCAGCGATGCTGCCGGCGTGGGCACCGACGAACGCCGCCACCAGTTGCTGGAGTCGCTTCGGTCTTTGCCTGACGCCATGAACGTGGTGCTCGAGGGACGCAGCCACATCGCCGACGCCGCACATCGGCTGGCGCCGACGAAGCGCTACTGGGCGGTCGTCGGCAGCGGACCCAACAAGGTGGCGGCAGAGGAGGTGCGCATCAAGCTCTCCGAGCTGTGCTACAAGTCCATCGCCTGTGACGTGACCGAGGACAAGAAGCACATCGACCTGTCGTCGGAGCCCTTGATCCTCGTGTGCGCCGCCGGCCTGTCCGGAGGAACGGCGTCCGATGTGGTGAAGGAGGTGGCGATCTTCCGAGCCCACAAGGCCACGCCGGTCGTCATCGCCAGTGAAGGCGAACACCGCTTCGATGCTGCCGCCCTGATCACCGTGCCGTCCGTTGATCCGGCGCTCGGGTTCGTGCTGTCGGCGATGGCCGGACATCTCTTCGGCTACGAGGCGGCGCTCGCCATCGACGGCTCCGCGCATCCACTACACCAGGCCCGTCTCGAGATCGAGCGCGCCGCCGCCGAGTCGGCCACGGGCGCCGAGATGCTGGAACGCGCCCAGGTGGCGCTGCGTCCCCTGGCCGAGACGTTCTTCGACGACATCCGCACGGACCGATACAACGGCCATCTCGAGGCCAGCACCGCCGTGGAGTTGGCCGGGATGCTGCGCAACGTTGTCTCAGAGCGCCCGCTCGAGGCGTACGGCATCGAGTCCGGAAAGGTGGCGACACCGAGCAACCTGATCGACGACCTGCTCGCCGCGCTGACGCAAGCGATCGATGAGCTGACGCGACCGATCGACGCCATCAAGCATCAGGCCAAGACGGTGACCGTCGGCATCTCCCGCAGCGACGAGGGCGTGCTCGACCGTCCGCTGGTGCAGGCCGTGCTGAACGCCGGCGCCGGGCGCGACGTGCTGGCGTACCGCGTGCTGAAGGCGCTGGCCGACCTCGATCCGGCGGTCGCCGAGGTCACCGGCTTCACCCGGTATCGAATCGACCGCAACACCATCGCCATCATCGACCGGGGCGGCCTGTCACGTGAGCTGCGCAGCCGCGTCGACACGAACCCGGCACTCGTCGGCACCAAACGACGCGTCGCCAACGAGCGCGAGGTCGTGGTGGCGAGGGGTCGGCGCGATAGCCGGACCGTGATCCTCGTGCCTGAGATCAAGGGTGGGGAGTGCACGGGCATCACGCTGCTGCAGGTGCGATTCCACGACCGGCTCCCGGCGCCGGCGATGCGGGCCGTCCTTGCCGGATACGACCGGCGCTACGACCGCCTGGTCGACTGGGTGACCGAGACCGAGGGCGAGTTCGATGAGTCCCGGCTCGGGGAGCTGCCCGTCGAGGTGCTGCTGACCGAGTCGATCTCCGACGTCGCCGGCCTGTGGTTGCAGGGCACTGCCGCATCCGGCAGATCATCCGGCGAGGACTGAACTGCGTGATCGGCCTCGGCATCGACGCCGTCGAGGTGGATCGTTTCCGTCGGACCTTGGCGCGCACGCCGGGTATTCGCGCCCGGCTGTTCACCCCTGCAGAGCTGGAGTACGTATCGGCCAAGGCCGACCCGGCGCCGTCGCTCGCGGCCAGGTTTGCCGCCCGCGAAGCGGTGATGAAGGCGCTTGGTGTGGGGCTCGGGGCGTTCGACTTTCACGACGTGTCGGTGATGGTGGAGACGTCTGGCCAACCCCGGTTGTTGGTCTCTGGCCGCGCCGCCGAGCTGTCGGACGCCGCCGGCGTCACCCGCTGGCACCTGTCGATCACCCACGTCGACCTCGTCGCCATCGCCGCCGCCGCCGCCCTCTAACCCCTTCCCCGTCTGGGCGTGATCTCTCCCACCACTCGGTCTGGGCGTAGTTTCTGTCGATCACCGGAGGAGAATCGCGCCCGGTCGCCGTCGTCCGGGGCGAGACTGGGTGTGTGGTAGAGGGTGTGATCGAACAGGTTCGGCGCCAGATCGGCGAGGCCGTCTTCGAGCGCGTCGCTGGTGCAGATCGTTCGGTGGCACGCGAACGCATGCAGGAGGCGGACGGCACACGCTGGTTCCCCGATGGCAGCCCGATAACGCGGGTGCACGGCGATTCGGCGATGTTCGTTGCCGGGCTGCGGGCGCTTCTGCTGCAGTCGCTCCATCCGCTGGCGATGGCCGGCGTAGCCGAGCACAGTGACTATCGGGGTGATCCATGGGGCAGGCTGGCGCGGACCAGCTACTTCCTCGCCGCCACGACGTTCGGCAACGGCGAGATGGCCGAAGCCGCGATCGCCGGCGTGCGGACGGTCCACCAGCGGGTGCGCGGGAGCGCCCCCGACGGCCGGTCATACTCGGCCAACGATCCGTGGCTTCTGCGCTGGGTGCACGTCGCTGAGGTGGACAGCTTCCTACGGGCGCACCAGCGCTACGGCGCCCGGCCCCTCGATACCGACGACTGCGACGTGTACGTGGCGCAGACGGCGAAGGTGGGAGAGGCGCTCGGGGCCAGTGATGTGCCTCACTCACAGGACGAGCTCGACGAGGCGCTGCGGGAGTTCCGGCCCGAGCTCGCCGGAACCCCAGCCGCTCGTGAGGCGGCTCGCTTCCTGCTCCTGCAGCCGCCCTTGCCGCTTGCCGCCCGCGCTCCGTACACGTTGCTCGGAGCGGCTGCGGTGTCGATGCTTCCGTTGTGGGCGCGCTGGCCGCTGCGCCTCCCGTGGCTGCCGCTGACCGAAGCCACGCTCGTCCGTGGCGCCGGCGAGGTGCTCACCCGCACGATCCGCTGGTCGCTGGTGCCGCCGGCCACCGACGGTTGACGCCCAGACCGGGTGGTGGGAGAGAACACGCCCAGACGGGGGCGGGTGGGGGGAGTCGTACGATGAGGCCGTGATCCCTGTCGTCACGCCGAAGGAGATGGCGGCCATCGACGAGGCGGCCGGCGAGCCCGTCGATGTGTTGATCGATCGGGCAGCGAACGCCGTTGCACTCGCCGCCATCAGACTCATGGGTGGTACGTACGGACGGCGTGTGCACGTCATCGCCGGCAAGGGCAACAACGGCGAGGACGGTCGGCGAGCCGGCGCCTTGCTGGCTCGTCGGGGCGCTGCTGTCATCGTGTTCGACGCCTCCGACTGCCCGCTCGAACTGCCACCGGCCGACCTCGTGATCGACGCCGGCTACGGCACCGGCTTCCACGGTGAATGGTCTGCGCCCGACATCCAGGCGATACACGTGCTTGCCGTCGACATCCCCTCTGGCATCGACGGCCTGACCGGAGCGGCGTCCGCCGGCGTGCTGACGGCGGACGTCACGGTCACGTTCGCAGCGCTGAAGCCCGGACTGCTGTTCGGCGCCGGCCCCCGCCACGCCGGGCGCGTCGATGTGGCCGACATCGGTCTCGACGTCAGCGCCAGCCGCACCGGACTCGTCGAGTCCGCCGACGTGGCGCGCTGGTGGACGCCCCGCCCGGCCGGCGTGCACAAGTGGTCATCTGCGGTGCGCGTGATCGCCGGCAGCCCCGGCATGGGCGGCGCTGCCCACCTCGCCGCCGGCGCCGCAGCGCGCACGGGCGCCGGGCTCGTGCACCTGCTGTCGCCAGGGGGGCACATCGGCGCACCGGTCGAGGTGATCACAGCGGCGATGCCCGCCAACCGCTGGGAGAGCGTGGCCCAGCGCGACCTGCAGCGCATCGGGTCCGTCGTGATCGGGCCAGGTCTCGGGCGCGATGACACGACCGTGCGCGCTGTGCGGGCCGTCGTGGCGGGTGCCTCGGTGCCGATGGTGATCGACGGCGACGCCTTGTTCGCCATCTCCAACGGAGGTGAGGACGGTCACGGCGTCGCAGCCGAGCTCGTGCGCCGCCGGTCCGAACCCACCGTGCTGACACCGCACGACGGCGAGTACTCGGTGCTCAGCGGCCGGCCGCCGCGCGCCGACCGCATCGATGCAGCTCGCCACCTGGCCAGGGCGTGTCGCTGCGTCGTGTTGCTCAAGGGTCCGACCACCGTCATCGCCGCCACGTCGGGCAGCGCTCGCATCGTCGACTGCGGCGACCAGCGACTGGCCACGGCAGGTACCGGTGATGTGCTGTCGGGGATCATCGGGGCGCTCATGGCGTCGGGGCTCACGGCGTTCGATGCCGCCACCGCCGGCGCCTGGATCCACGGCCGGGCCGCTGGCCTCGGCCACCGCCACGGCTTCGTCGCCAGTGACCTGCTCGACCTGATCCCGCTCGTGTTCGACGAGCTGGATCCGCCACCCGACGACGTCAACGGCAGCAGTGGTGACGCATACGGCGCTCGTCTATGACCTCCGGGACCGAACGATGGGCCTGGGCCGAGGTCGACCTCGACGCCATCGCCCACAACGTGTCGTCCGTCGCCCGCCAGGTCTCACCGGCCGATGTGTGGGCAGTCGTCAAGGCCAACGGCTACGGCCACGGCGCCGTGTCGGTGGCCACTGCCGCGCTCGAAGCCGGAGCCGCAGGGTTGTGTGTGGCGCTGACGCACGAGGGCATTGCACTACGCCAGGCAGGCATCGACGCTCCCGTCCTCGTGTTGAGCGAGCAGCCGCCGTCGCACGCCGCTGCGCTGATCGAGCACCGGCTGACCCCGACCGTCTACAGCCCGACGGGCGTGTCTGCGCTCGTCGACGCCGGCGCTGACCGCCTGGGGGTCCACGTCAAGGTCGACACCGGGATGCTGCGCGTCGGCGCCGCTCCCGCTACCGTCGATGCCGTGCTGGCCGCGGTCGACGCCGCCGGATCCGCACTCCGGGTGGCTGGCGTGTTCACGCATCTGCCGATCGCCGACGAACCCGACGACGAGTTCACGGCCCGACAGTTGGAACAGTTCGACAGCATCGTCGCCGCGCTCGGGCTCGACGACGACGTGCTCGTGCACACCGCCAACTCGGCCGGGGCGCTGGCTCACCCCGACGCCCGGCGCACCCTCGTGCGCCTCGGCATCGCCATGTACGGCGTGTCACCAGGTGCCGGTGTCGACGATTTGTGCAGCGACCTCCGGCCCGCGATGTCGCTGCACAGCCGGGTGTCGTTCGTGAAGCGCGTCGAGGCCGGTTCGCGCATCTCGTACGGGCTGCGTCACCGTTTCGACCGCGAGACCACGGTGGCGACGCTACCCATCGGTTACGCCGACGGCGTGCCCCGCCGGTTGTTCGACGTCGGTGGCGCGGTGTTGCTCGGCGGTCGCCACCGGCCCATCGTCGGTGTGGTCACGATGGACCAGCTGATGGTCGACTGTGGCGACGATCCCGTGTCGTTCGGTGACGAGGCGGTGCTGATCGGCGCCCAGGGCGGAGAACGAATCCGTGCAGAGGAATGGGCCGAAGCGCTCGGCACCATCGGCTACGAGATCGTCTGCGCCATCAGCGGCCGGGTGCCCCGTCGCTACCACGCTGGGGTGTGAAGCGCCTGGTGTCAGGCGAGCGAGGGCAGCATCACGGAGCGAGCGGGGCCACTAGCATCGTCCGCCAGGATGATCGAGTTCCGCGCCGGCGCGCTGGCCGACACGCACGCCGTGGCGGCGGCAGTGGCGGAACTTTCCCACTCCGGCGACATCATCGTCCTGGCCGGCGAGATGGGCACCGGCAAGACGGCGTTCGCCCAGGGCTTCGGTGCAGCGCTCGGCGTGACCGAGCCGATCACGTCGCCGACGTTCACGCTCGTGCACAGCTATCCGGTGGGCAAGACGACGATGCACCACGCCGATCTCTACCGGCTCGACCAACTCGGCGAGGTCGCCGACCTGGCCCTCGACGAGCTCGCAGAGAGTCATGGCATCGTGCTGGTGGAGTGGGGTGACGTGGCGGACGTCATGTTCGGCGATCACCTCGAAGTGCGCCTGGCACTGGACGCTGCCACGCCCGACGACGTCGGCGCCCGGGTGATCACGCTGGCGTCCCGAGGTGATTCGTGGTCACGGCGCTGGGACCGATTGCAGACGGCCCTCGCAGCATGCTGATCCTCGGCATCGACACGGCGACCGACCAGGTGGGAGTAGCGCTCGGAGGTCATGAGGGCGTCATCGCCCACTTCGAGGCCCGCAGGGAGCGTCGCCACGCCGAGACGTTGGCGCCGGCCATCCAGTTCGTGTGCACCCAGGCTGGCATCGGGCTCGACGAGCTGGGCGTCATCGCCGTCGACATCGGCCCCGGCCTGTTCACCGGCATGCGAGTCGGTCTCGCCACCGGAAAGGCCATGGCCCAGGCGCTGCGCCTCCCGATGATCGGCATCTCGTCGCTGGACTTGCTGGCGTTCCCATGCCGTCGGACCGATCGTGTGATCGTGCCCGTCATCGACGCCCGGAAGGGCGAGGTGTTCTACTCCATGTACCGGTCGGTGCCAGGAGGCATCCAGCAGGTGCTGGAGCCGACGGTCGGCAAGGTCACCGACCTCGTCGCCGACCTGCTGGCCCGTGGCCAGGAGGCGCTGTTGATCGGCGACGGCGCCCACCGCTACCGCGAGACGATCCTCGATTCGCTCCACGTGGAGATCGGTGAGGACGCCTACCCGTCCGCGGCCCCGCTCGTGCAGCTCGCCCACGCCAGAGCGCTGCGCGAGGAGTGGGTGCCGGCCGTCCAGATCCAGCCCATCTACCTGCGGCCACCCGACGCCCTGATCAACTGGCAGACTCGTACTGGACGCCACGCACGATGACCTCCACTTACCGCCTACCCTCTTGGCCGATGCGTGGTGCGACTTGAACATGCTCGCCGACATCGTCAGCGGCACCGACCGCCCGCTCGTCATCGAGCCCATGCGGCGCAAGCACCTGACCCATGTGGAGGCGATCGAGCAGACGTCGTACGTGCGCGGGTGGAGTCATCGACTCTTCCTGAGCGAGCTGGATCAGGTGCGCGAGGGCACCCGCTGGTATGGCGTGTCCCGTCGGGGACGGCGGGTGATCGGGTACGGCGGGCTGCTGTTCACGTCCGACGAGGCGCACGTCACGAACATCGCCGTCGCTCTGGACCATCGACGGCGCGGCGTCGGCGCGGCGCTGATGCACCGCCTGGCTCACGTTGCCATCGATCACGGGTGCGAGGCGTGGACGCTCGAGGTCCGGGCCACGAGCACCGGAGCCCAGCACCTGTACCGCACGTTCGGGTTCGTGCCCGCCGGCGTGCGTCAGCACTACTACGAGAACGCTGTCGACGCCATCGTCATGTGGTGCCATGGCATCCAGACGCTCGAGTACGCCGACCTCCTGGCGGCGATCGACGTGTCTGAATGAACCGCGTCATCGACGAGACCGCACTCGTTCTGGGCATCGAGACGAGTTGTGACGAGACGGCGGCGGCGCTCGTACTCGGCGGCTCTGACGTCGTGTCGAGCGTTGTCAGCTCGCAGGTGGACTTGCACGCCAGCTTCGGCGGCGTCGTGCCCGAGGTCGCCAGCCGGGCACATCTCGAGCTGTTGGGACCCGTCATCGCCCGCAGCGTCGTCGAGGCCGGCATCGACGAGCGTCGCATCGACGCCGTGGCTGCCACCGTCGGTCCGGGGCTGATCGGCGCCCTGCTCGTCGGTGTATCGGCGGCGAAAGGGCTGGCGCTGTCGTGGGACGTGCCGTTCGTCGGGGTCAACCATCTCGAGGCCCACCTGTACGCGGCGTTCCTCGACGACCCGACGATCGACTTTCCCGTCGTCGTGCTGCTCGTGTCGGGCGGCCACACGATGTTGGTCGAGATGCAGGACCACGGCCGCTACCGGATGTTGGGTCAGACCATCGACGACGCCGCCGGCGAGGCGTTCGACAAGGTGGCCCGGTTCATGGGGCTCGACTATCCGGGCGGGCCGGCCATCGATCGGGAGGCCGCCGAAGGCGATCCAACGGCCGTCAACTTCCCCAGGGCGATGC
>JACDHN010000210.1 GCA_013821025.1 Acidimicrobiia bacterium
GACCCGATCGCAAAGACGCTTCGTCTGGCAGAACAGGAGCAACTTGGGGATCCCCTTGCCGATGGCACCAACAACGCGGTCCTTGTCCATGTGGTGCACGGCGAGGAACAGGTGATGCATCGTGCCGACGGTGCCGGTGGCGGAGTCGATGGCCACCTCGATCGGATCCTTGAGGTAGTGCCGGATGAGGTGGCCGACGTCGCCGTCGAGCGTGGCCGAGAAGAGCATCGTCTGGTTACGGCCGGTGCAGTGGCGCAGGATCCACTCGACCTGGGGTGTGAACCCGTCGTCGGCCATGCGGTCCGCCTCGTCGAGCACGACGATCTGGACGTCACTGAGATCGACCTCGCCCGACTTGATCAGGTCGATCAGGCGCAAAGGCGTGGCCACGACGAGATCCACTTGCTTTCCCAGCTCGCTGATCTGGTCGAGCCGGCTGGAACCGCCGTACACCGCAAGCACCTTGCGCCCGGAGTGGCCGGCCACGGGCCGCAGCACTTCGGCGACCTGCACGGCGAGCTCCCGGGTGGGCACCAGCACCAGGCCGAGGGGGCGCCGAGGCTCTGCGGTGTCGGTGATGCGCACGAGCATCGGCACGCCGAAGGCAAGCGTCTTGCCCGAGCCGGTCTCGGCCCTGCCGCACACGTCGCGCCCCTCGATGGCGACGGGGATGGCGGCGTGCTGGATCTTGAACGGTTCGGCGAAGCCGCAAGCGGCGAGGCCGTGGTCGATGCGCTCTGGGACACCGAGGGCGGCGAAGCCCGTCGGCGGCTCGATGGGCGGCAGCACCGCGGTCGACGTCAGGAGTGACGTATCGGCCCGGCCGGTGTCGTGAGGGCGTGGGGGGCGGCGTCGGCGGCGAGGCGCGCCAGGCGGCCGGGTGGGATATGCGGACATGTTGTCAGCGAGGGTAGCGACCCGGGCACACCATTCTGCGTTGAGTGCCGGTCGCAGCGGGTGTAGTCTCCCTGGTGATGCGTGCCTTCCCGGTTCTGCTCCTTCTCTAACGGCGGCAGCCGCATACCGCTGCCGCCGAACCTCCTGCGCTCAGATGGGCCAGGGGGTTCTTACGTTTTTCGGACCCGCTTTTCCCAACTCCCCTCTGTCAACTTCTAGGAGCCAAACCATGGACCCGGTGAATCCCGCACCGATGCCGTTCAGTAAGTACAGGCCGCAGGTACCGCTCGTCTTGCACGACCGCACGTGGCCGAATCGCATCATCGAACAGGCGCCGCTGTGGTGCTCGGTCGATCTGCGCGACGGCAACCAGGCGCTCATCGACCCGATGGACCCCGCCCGCAAGCGGCGCATGTTCGACGTGCTCGTGAACATGGGCTTCAAGGAGATCGAAGTCGGTTTCCCCGCCGCCTCCCAGCCCGATTTCGACTTCGTGCGCGAGCTGATCGAGCAGGACCTGATCCCCGAGGACGTGACCATCCAGGTGCTGGTGCAGTGCCGTCAGGAGTTGCTGGAGCGCACGTTCGAGTCGATCGTCGGCGCCCCCAAGGCAATCGTCCACTTCTACAACTCCACCAACCCACTGCAGCGCGAGGTCGTGTTCGGGCTCGACCAGGCTGGCATCATCGACGTGGCGCTGAACGCCGCCCGCCTCGCCCGCAAGCTCGAGGACACCATCGCATCCACGGTTGTGCGCTATGAGTACTCGCCGGAGAGCTTCACGCTCACCGAGCCCGACTTCGCCGTGGAGATCTGTGACCGGGTCATGGACGTTGTGGAACCGACTCCCGACAACCCGATCATCCTCAACCTGCCGGCCACGGTCGAGTGCTACAGCGCCAACGTGTACGGCGACGTGATCGAATGGTTCGGCCGCTCCGTTCGCGATCGCCACTCGGTGGTGCTGTCGCTGCACCCCCACAACGACCGCGGCACGGCCACGGCCGCCGCGGAGTTCGGCGTGATGGCCGGCGCCGACCGGGTCGAGGGCACGCTGTTCGGCAACGGTGAACGCACCGGCAACGTCGACATCGTGAACCTGGCGATGAACCTGTTCGCCAACGGTGTCGATCCAGACCTCGACATCAGTGACATCGACGCCCTGCGCCGCACGGCGGAGTATTGCAACCGGCTGCCCGTTCCGCCCCGCCATCCGTACGCCGGCGACCTGGTGTACACATCGTTCTCGGGTAGCCACCAAGACGCCATCAAGAAGGGGTTCGACGCCCTGCCCGACGAGTACGAGCAGTGGGGCGTGCCATACCTGCCGATAGACCCCATGCACGTCGGCCGTTCGTACGAGGCAGTGATCCGGGTGAACAGCCAGAGCGGTAAGGGTGGCGTCGCCTACGTGATGAAGACCGAGCACGGGTTCGATCTGCCCCGGCGCATGCAGATCGAGTTCTCCAAGAGCATCCAGCACATCACGGAGGACAGCGGCACCGAGATCAGCCCGATGTTGATGTGGGAGACGTTCGAGGCCGAGTACCGGCCGCAGCATCCGCGCTACGAGCTGATCGGCCACGAGCTGCACACTCGCGATCGGCACTCCACCGTGACGGCGCAGCTGCGCGTCGACGGCAAGCATCACACCGTCGTCGGCGAGGCCGGGGGGCCGATCTCGGCGTTCGTGCAAGGCCTGCGCCACGAGTTCGCCTCGCCGATCGATGTCGTCGATTACGCAGAGCACGCCATCGGCAAAGGCTCGGATGCGACGGCCGTTGCGTACGTCGAGACCACCGGCGAGTCGGGAGAGGCCCGCTGGGGCATCGGCATCGACCATGACATCACGACGGCATCGCTGAGAGCCGTGCTCGTCGCCCTCGAACGGCAACAGCGCTGACGCATCCGCGTTGTCATGTAATCATGTAATCGTATAACCTCACGAGCATGAGTACTTCGACATTGAGCACCGAGACTGCCCGCAGCTGGCTCGCCGGCCGACTCCCCCAGGACTGGTTCGACGGCGAACCCACCATCACCATCGACCGAGACGAGATCCTCGTCGTCGGCGCCCTCTCCGACCCCAAGCTCGCCGATGACGCCTCCGACGCCGACCGGGCAGCGGCCCGTGACGGGCGTGCCCGTCAGTTCCGCGAGGACACGCGTTCCCGACGGATGGAGATCGCCAACGAGCTCGAACACGCAACGGGGCGCAAGGTGGCATGGGGCGTCGAGTTGGGCGATGAGCGCAAGGTCTTCACGTCGTTGGCCGCACCGGTCATGACGCGCTTGCGCCAAACGGAGCGACAGGTGCTCGACACGCTCGTCGACGCCGGAGTGGCCCGCTCTCGTAGCGACGCTCTGGGTTGGTGCGTGCGCCTCGTCGGACAGCACTCCCACGATTGGCTGGACGAGCTGCGCCGGGCGCTCGAGCAGGTCGAACAGGTGCGCACCACCGGTCCGGACACCTGACCCGTTTCGGCGTTCAGGCATGGCGGATCTCGTAGCGCTCGCCCGCTGTCGCGCCACAGTTCCACGACGACGAGGACCGTGAGCACGGCCACGGCGGCGGCGAGGGTGAGGAACGCCGGCAGGTGCCCTTCGACGCTGACATTGCTGGCCATCAGCGCCGTGGTCTGGGTGAGCGCGTAGACGAACACGAGATCGAAGAACAGTTCCAGCGGAGTCACCTGGGCGTCCTCGGTGACACGCTGCGTCGTCGGTCGGCGCAAGTATTCGCTCATCGTCGGCAGGGTGGACACGGCTACTCTCGCTGGCATGAAGGTCACCGTCGACTACGACGTCTGCGCCGCTACGGGTAGCTGCGCCCAGGTGTGCCCAGAGGTGTTCGAGGTGCGTTCCGACGGCAACCTGTACATCCTCCAGGAGCTGCCTCCGCCCGAGCTGCGCGACCAGGTGCGTGAAGCGGCCGATCTGTGCCCGACGGCGGCCATCACCGTCGAGGAATGACGACGTCCTTCCACGACCAGCTCGCCAAGGGCTGGAAGACGTCGGGCTCGATGCTGTGCGTCGGGCTCGACCCCGATCCCGATCGCTACCCGTCGCAGCTGACCGATCACGCGGCGCCGGCATACGAGTTCTGCTCGGCCATCGTCGAGGCCACCGCTGACCTGGTGTGCGCGTTCAAGCCTCAGTTCGCCCACTTCGCCGCACAGTCTGCTGAGCACCAGCTGGAACGGCTGTGCCGTCGGATCCGCGAGGATCATCCCGATGTGACGTTGATACTCGACGCCAAACGCGGCGACATCGGGTCGACGGCCACCTTCTACGCCGAGGAGGCCTTCGGCCGTTATGGTGCGCACGCCCTCACCGTGAACCCGTACCTCGGAACCGATGCAGCGGTGCCGTTCCTCGCTCGCGGCGGGGTCATCGCTTTGTGCCGTACAAGCAACGACGGGGCAGGGGAACTGCAGAACCTCGACGTCGGCGGGCGACCGCTCTACCTGCGCGTCGCCGAGATGGTGGCCGACCGCTGGACCCAGCATGGGGAGTGCGGACTCGTGACGGGAGCGACGGCCCCACGCGAACTGGCCGACATCCGCGATGTCGCTCCCGATCTACCGTTGCTCGTGCCGGGTGTTGGCGCTCAGGGCGGTGATCTCGAAGACTCGGTGGCCGCCGGTGCAACGCCCGACGGGCGCGGCCTGATCATGTCGGCGTCGCGCTCGGTGCTCTACGCCGATGCCCCCGACGGCGACTTCGTAGCCGCCTCCCGTCGCGCCGCCCAGCACCTCCACGACCAGATCTCCGCCGCCGCCCCGACCGCCTGATCGCTCAGCCGGCGAGCGTGGCAACGCTGACGATGCCGGGCGCCTGGCGCAAGGTGGCGACGACGGCGTCGGGCACCTGGGACGTCGGGGCGATCATCATCACGGCTGTTCCGACCACTTCGGCCCTGCCCACATCCATGTCGTCGATGTTGACGCCGGCGTCGCCGAGGATGGTGCCGACGGCGCCGATCACGCCCGGGCGGTCGTCGTTCACGACCATCAGCAGATGTTCGGTGGGCGGCACGTCGCACGTGTGCTCGTCGATCATCACCAGTCGGTGCTGCTCGCGGCTGCCAGCGAGCGTGGCGCTCATGGCGTGACCACCGCCGCGGACGGTGAGCAGGTTCACGTAATCGGCGGTGGCGGTACTCGTGACCTCGCGCACGTCGACGCCACGGTCGCGGGCGAGCTGGGGGGCGTTGACGTACGTGACCGGCTCATCCGTCGTGTGTCCGAAGAAGCCCTTGAGCACGGCCAACCCGACGATGCGCGTGTCGTAACCACCGATCTCGCCTTCGACCGAGATCTCGATCGCGGAGGGCGCCTCGGTGACGAGCGAGGCGAACAGCCGGCCAAGCCGCTCCGCCAGGGGCAGGTACGGTCGCAGCGTCTCGCTGGCCTCGGCGG
>JACDHN010000211.1 GCA_013821025.1 Acidimicrobiia bacterium
TGGTTGAGCGCCAGGAACACGAAGTTGTTCACCGTGTTCGGCGCCTTCACGGCATCGAGGGCGATGACGATCTCACCGACAGACGTGTCGAGCGTGGCCGTGTAGCGCTTGTCGGGATCGATGCCCATCTCGGGCGCCTCTGAGAACTTGCGCTGCTTCGAGGCCGACCCATCGAAGGGAGGAAAGGGGGTTGCCATGACGCCCGACCCTACCCCCACCTACCCCACCACCATCTGGGCGTGATCCTTCCAGATCCGTTTCTGGGCGTCGATCTCGTCAACAGTCGCGACGATCCACGCCCAGAACGCTCATGCGACGAGGGCGTGCGGCGCCCACCGCACGAGCGCCTTGCGGATGGCTCGCGCCGTCGCGGCTGGACACCTGACGACGTCACTGTACGTGAAGCGGAGCGTGACGAACCCGGCCGCGGTGTGAGCGACGTCGCGCCGACGATCCCGGTCGAACGTCCGCCGATCGAGCCCGTGTGTCGCCCAGCCGTCGCACTCGATCAGGATCGGTGTTCCGACGATGCGAAAGTCGACCTCGTAGCCGCCGATCACGGCATGAAACTCGACGGGCGGCAGTGCGAAGCGGCAGAAGATGTCACGCATCGCCAACTCGAGAACGCTGTCCGCCGGCTTCCCGCCGAGCATCCAATCGCCGAGCGCGTTGCGAAAGGCGACTACACCTGCACGTCCCCGACCCGAGTGGCGGGCGATGCCGGAGTCGAGCGTCGCGACCGTAGCCAGCCGGCTGGACAGGACATGCCCGACCGCTCCCGGCACAGCGTCGGGATCAATGGCGCCGAGATCACACAGCGTCCGCACGACGTTGGTCGTCGGGATGCTCGCCCGATTGGCCGGCGCCAGGTCCTTGCGGTCCCTCGGTCGATGCACCACGATCCCCTCGCGCCGGTGGGAGCTGCGCTGTCGCTTGGGCAGTATGACGTCGATCGGGTCGGTCTCGGGTCGCGGAATCCCCCACAGACCTGCGGCCGTGCGATGCGACGCCAGCGCATCGGGTCCGGCTGCGAGGACACCGGCCGTGAGCCGCTGCAGCCTGGTCGGAGCACTCCCGACCACGCGCGACACACCCGGATACAAGCGTTCGAGCAGTCCACGGTCATGGGCTCGGTACCAGCTGGCGACGCTGACGCCGGCGTGGCTGGCAGCTGCCATCGTGACGACACCGTGGTGTCGGGTTGCGAACGGTTCAACGCAACGCAGATCCATGTTCTACATGGAGGTGCGTCGACCTGCGATCCGGAACGCGCTCCCATTCTGGGCGTCGATCGTTGCAACTGCTGATGAGATCTGCGCCCAGAACGTGATGGGGTTAGTTGCGGGCGTTGTAGTTGCGGATCAGGCGGTTGGACTGGGCGGCGGCTTCTTCGAGCGTGGCGGCTACGTCGGCCCCGCCGAAGATCGCTGACACGGCATCGGAGTTGACGGCGCGGATCTCGCGCAGCGGGCCGATCACGGGACCCGACGACGATGGGTCGTCGCTCGACGCCGTGAGCTGGTCGTAGGCGACCTTGAAGCGAGGATCGTCGCGGTACGTCTTCTTCAGCGGCTGCAGGTCGAGAGCGTCTGTGCGCACAGGCACATATCCGGTCTTGGAGGCCCAGAACGACTGCGCCTCCGCAGTCACGAGGTGCTGGATGTAGTCCCATGATGCTGCAGCCTCGGCGTCGCCCTGGTCGGCGACGATGTGCAGCGAGGCGCCGCCCACCAACACGCCCGGCTGCTCATCGGGTCCTGGCATCGGACCGATACCGAACTGGTCGGATGTGAGTCCGGGAATCAGGCCGCCGTCGAGCACCACCTTGATCGTGCCAAGCGCTGCCGACGTGCCGATGGTCATCGCCGCCGGGTTCTCCTGGTCAGCCAGCTTCAAGAACGAGTCCTGGCCGCTCGGATTGGCGCCGACGTTCACGGCCAGCCCGTCCGCCACGAGTGACTGCACCTCGGTCAGCAGTTCGACGCCGAAGTCGTTGTTGTACATGACCTGCGTCGCCGGGGCCGAGCGCCCGTTGGCGTTGTCGGCGAACAGCTCCTTGCCTTTGGAGAACCACTGTTCGAGGAACCACCCGCCGCCGTTGTCCTGGCCGGTGTCGAAGGCGATGCCGAAACGTGCCGCTCCGCTGTCGACGATCTTCTTCGAGTACTGGCGCAGCTCCGTCAGCGTCTGCGGCGGTTTCTCGGGATCGAGCCCTGCGTCTTCGAAGATCTTCTTGTTGTAGTAGAGGATCGGGTTGCTGACGTTGAACGGCATGCTCCACTGCACACCGCCCGTCTGGTACGCGTTCAGCGCCCTTGGCAGGAACGCCGAGTCGTCGAACCCGGTCCCCTCGAAGCAGGCCCCGATCGGTACCGTGGAATCCGAGTCCGCCGTCTGCTGCACCATGTACTCCGGCATCTGCACGATCTCGGGACGTCCGCCGGGGCCGCTCTGGAAGTACTTGTCGATCGTCTCGTTGTAGCCGCCCTGGTTCTGCAGCGTGACCCGAACCTTGTCCTGGCCGGCGTTGTACTCGTTCGTCAGCTCGGTCAGGGCGTCCTCGAGCTCGTTGTTCATGCCGTGCCAGAACGTCAGCTCCACCGTCCCCGACGCTTCCTCGAGCGCTTCGATAGGGCACGGCGGCAGGTCGGCCAGCGGCGTGGTCGTGGTCGTTGCCGGGATCGTCGTCGCCACCGATCCGTCGGGTCCGGCCGTTGGTGGCACCGGCACGGTGTCGGGCGGCGGCAGTCCGGCATCGAGGATCGACTCGCCCGATGAGCAGGCGACGGCGACAAGCGCGCCGGCGACCAGCACCCCGGCCCGCACCTGCCAGCCCCGCCGTTGATGCTGTTGGCGCATAGTGTTCATCCCTTGACTGCTCCGGCCGTCAAGCCTCTCACGAGTTGGCGCTGGAAGATCAGCAGCACGAGGAAGATCGGGATGGCGGCGATGACCGTGCCAGCGATCACCAGGTTCGGCGTGTCGAGTGCCCGCGACTTCAGCAGCTTCAACCCGCTCTGGACGGTGCCGAAGTCCTCCTCGGTGGTGACGAGCGTCGGCCAGAGGTACATGTTCCACGTCGACAAGAACGAGAACAAGGCGAGCGCCCCGATGGTCGGGCGCACCAGTGGCACGGCGACGTGTCGTAGGAACCCGAGGTGGCCGACACCGTCGATCGTGGCCGCGTCCCTCATGTCGCGCGGCAGCGTCAGGAACACCTGGCGCATCAGGAACGTGCCGAACGCCGTGGCGAGGAACGGCACGGCCAAACCCTGGTACGAGTTGAGCCAGCCCAGCGAGTCGATGGTCTGACGGTTGACCACCAGCGTCGCCTCCAGCGGCACCAGCAACGTGGCCAGGAACAGCAGGAACAGCACGTTGCGTCCGGGGAACTCGATCAACGAAAACGAGTACGCGGACAGCACCGACGTGATCACCTGTGCCACCGTCACGACCACGGCGACGACGAGACTGTTGAGCAGGAACCGGCCGAGCCGTCCCTCGGTCCAGGCATCGCGGAAGATGTCGAGGGTGAACGAATCCGGCACGAGCCGGTTGTCGAGCACCTTGTCGGCGGGCTTGAAGGCGGCGATCACCGTTGTGTAGATCGGGAACAGCACCAGCGCCGACAAGGCGATGAGCAACCCGTAGCGACCGACGGCGCGCCAGCCCGTCACCCGGTTCATCGCCGGGACGGCACTAGTTGCCATAGTGCACACGCCTCCCCAGCCCCCGCAGCTGTACCAGGGCGAGTCCCATCAGCACGACGAACAGCCACACCGCGGTCGTGGCCTGCAGGCCGCCGTCGCTGCGCACCTCCGAGGTGTCGCCGTACACGAGGTACGTCACGGTGGTCGTGGAGTCCTGCGGTGCGGGACCGCCCGATGTCAGCAGGTCCATCTCGCCGTACGCCTGGAACGCCCTGGTGGTGAGCACCACGACCACGAACAGCAGCGTCGGCCCGAGCAACGGCAGCGTCACGTTCCAGAACCGTCGCGTCCCCCCGGCGCCGTCGATGGTGGCCGCCTCGTGCAGGTCAGCCGGGATTCCCTGCAGGCCGGCCGTCACGAGGATGAACGTGAATCCGAGCCCGGCCCACACCGACGACAGGGCGACCGAGCCGAGCGCCGTGCCGGGGTCGTTCAGCAGGCCCGGTTCCTTGACGACGGGGAACAGGTCGTTGATCCAACCGATGTTGGCGACGACGCCGAGGCTCGGTTCCAGCAGGAAGAACCACATCAGGCTGGCGACAGCGACCGACGTGGCCACGGTGGAGGAGAAGATGGCCCGGAAGACGCCGATGCCTCCGAGGTACTTGTCGGCCAGCACGGCCAGGCCGACGCCGAGTGCCACGCCGAGCGGCACCACGATCAGCGTGAACTTGATGGTCACCCAGATGGCCTGCTGGAACTCCTCACTGCGCCACACGTCGGTGTACTGGCCCCAACCCGTGGTGTCGCAGTTCTTGCCCTGAGGGTTGCAGCGCTGACGGCCGAGCCAGATGGCTCGGATCAGTGGGTAGATGATGAACGTTCCGAGGATGACGGCCGATGGGGCCAGCATGAGCAGGCCGGTCGGCAGGTTCCGCCACCTCGCCGCACGCCCCCGGTCGCTCGCCACCACCGACAATGTAGGCGAGCCAGGGCGCCCTGTGCCCGTCGTCCGCTGAGCAGGCTAGGGTCCGTGTTGACCCCCCGGCTTCCGCAGCCGCCGCCGCCTGTTCATGGCGCTCCCGGGAAGAACCACAAATGAAACGTGTCATCGGCGTGCTCGTCGTCCTGACCACCGTGCTGTCCGCCGCTCCCTCCGCCTCGGCGCGGATGGATCTGCCCCGGTACGCGTTCACGCAACCGGCAGAAGACTTCGGTCGGGTCGGCCCGCTCATCAAGTGCGAGTACACGTGGCGGGCCGGGGTCGTCGCCTTCGGCGACATGGTCGAGCAGGCCAGCGGTTACACCTACCTGGGTCCGCGCAAGTGCTCGGCTGGCAAGACGACGCCCACGAGTCACCACGAGACAGGACGGGCTCTCGACATCATGATCGACCACCGCGTCCCCGACCAACAGGCCGACGGTCACAAGCTGATGGTGTACCTGATGTCCAAGGACGCGGCCAAGCTGCGCCGGCTCGGGGTCGTCGAGATCATCTGGGGCGGAAAGATCTGGACCACGTCACGCGACTCGGGAAACATCACCTCCAGGCTCAGCGGGTGGCGGGTGCACCAGAACTGTGCCCCCGGTGACGACCCCACGTTCTGCCACTACAACCACATCCACCTCAGCCTGTCTGTCGAGGGGTCGGAGATGC
>JACDHN010000212.1 GCA_013821025.1 Acidimicrobiia bacterium
GGCCGCCGGCTGCGACGTGCACGTGATCAACGATGCAGACGCCGCCGGGATGGCTGAGTTGCGCTACGGCGTGGCGGCAGGTCGCAAGGGTGTCGTGTTGATGCTCACGTTCGGCACAGGTATCGGATCGGGCCTGTTCAACGACGGCGTGCTCGTGCCGAACACCGAGTTCGGTCATCTCGAGCTCGACGGCGCCGAAGCCGAGGAGCGGGCGTCGGCGGCGGCTCGCGACCGCGACGGCCTGTCGTGGGCCGAATGGGCCGGGCGCGTGGACCGCTACATCGACCACATCACGGCACTCGTCTCACCAGACTTGGTCGTGCTCGGCGGGGGCGTCTCGAAACGGGCCGACAAATGGATGCCGCACCTGACCACGACCACGGACGTCGAGGTGGCCCGGCTGTTCAACACCGCCGGGATCGTCGGGGCGGCACTCGCGCGCCGTCATGAGCCGTCACGCTGAGACGAGCTCGTCGCTGCCAGTGAGTACGACGTGATGCGTTCCACCAGTTCCTTGCGGTAGGTGGCGGCGCGGCGCTCCTTCAGGTGCTCGTAGCCGCGGACCTGGTCGGGCAGCCCGGCGATGGCGACGGCCTCGGCGTGGTTGTCGACCGTTAGCCCGTCGATGAGCAGGCGAACGGCATGCTCGTACTCGGGGATCATCGCCCGCTCCGTCTTGCGCAGTGCGGCATGGCCGAACGGGTCGGCCATCGTGCCACGCAGCCGCTTCGCTCGCTTCAGCGCCTCGAACACGGGCCGTGTGTTCGGCCCCATCTTGATCTTCGAGCCCATGCCCATGGCCCGCAGCGTCGGTGGGTGCAAACGCCACGTGACTTTCGTGTCGGGACCGCCGACGGCATGGTACTTCTCGGTCATCTCCGGCAGCAGCAGCAGTCGGGCCACCTCGTACTCGTCCTTGTACGCCATCAACTTGTGCAGGTTGCGGGCCACGGCGGCGGTGAGCTCCGACGAGTCCGGGGTGGCCGCCCGTTCGGCAACCCGGACCCTGTCGACGAGCTTGCGGAACCGCCTCGCGTACCTGGCCGACTGGTAGTCGACGAGGTCGTCGCTCAGGCGCTCGATCATCTCCTCGAGCGTCTCGGGCGGCGGCGGCGTGTTGATGCCGGCGGCGCGTTCGGTTCCGTCGGGATCGACGATCCAGCGGCGCCCCCAGCGGAACGCGCTCACGTTGCGCTCCACCGACACGCCATTCAGCTCGATGCCCCGCTCGATGGTCTCGGGGCGTACGGCGATGGCGCCTTGCTGCACCGCCACACCGAGCAGGAAGATGTTGGCGGCCGTGGACGACCCGAACAGCCCTTGCGTGACGGCGGCGGCGTCGACGTAGCGGTTCAAGTCAGCTCGCGACACCTCGTCGAGACGGCCTGTCAGCGCTGTGGCTGCCGGATAAGCGGTACCGGGGCTGATCACCATCGAGCCCGTTGGCACGGCGGCCAGAGACCCGATCACAACGGTCTTGTCGGGGTCGACGCCACTGCGATGGTCGTCGCTGGCGGCGACGAGCATGTCGAAGCCGAGCATGCAGTCGACGCCCGACACGCTGGCGTGGTTGGACGACGCCACCCGGTCACGGGTGATGCGCAGATCGCTGACGACCGGCCCGGCCTTCTGCGACAGGCCCGTCTGGTCGAGGCCGCGCACCGTGAAGCCGTCGAGCATGGCCGCTGTACCGAGGATCTGGCTGACCGTGATGACTCCCGTGCCGCCGATGCCCGACATGCGCACCGTGAAGGCGTCGGGCGGGACGGCGAGCTTCGGCGCCGGCAGTTCCTCTGCCGTGAGAGCGGCGGGGTCGAGATCGGCTGCCTTCGTTGGCTCTGGTGGCGAGTCGGGATCGACGGTGACAGTGGCGAACGCCGGGCAGTCGCCGCGCATGCAACTGAGGTCGAAGTTGCAACTCGTCTGGTGGATGGTGGTCTTGCGGCCATAGGGCGTGTCGATCGGCTGCACGGACAGGCAGTTGCTGACGTCGCCGCAGTCGCCGCAGCCCTCGCAGACCCGCTCGTTGATGACGACACGGAACCCGGGCGTGGCGATCGTGCCCCGGCTGCGGTCCCTGCGCTTCTCGGCGGCGCAGTACTGGTCGTGGATCAGCACGGTGGTGCCCGGAATTCCGGCGAGCACTTTCTGCGCCTCGGGCAGGCGGGTGCGATCCCAGATGTCGATGTGCCGCAGGTGGCGCGGGTCGAAGTCGTCGTCGTCGTACTTGTCGGGTTCGTCGGACGTGATGATGATGCGCGCCACGCCCTCCAGCAGCAGCGACTGGGCCACCTCGGGCACGGTCATCTCGCCGGTCGGATCCTGGCCGCCGGTCATGGCGACCGTGCCGTTGTAAAGCAGCTTGTAGGTGATGTCGATGCCGGCGGCGATGGCGGCGCGCACTGCGAGGTGGCCAGAGTGGAAGAACGTGCCGTCGCCGAGGTTCTGCACGAGGTGCTTGCGCTCGACGAACGGCGCCATGCCGATCCACTGGGCCCCCTCGTTGCCCATCGCCGTGAGCCCGGCGATGTCGCCGATGCGATCGGGCTCCATCAGGGCCACCATGGCGTGACAGCCGATGCCGCCGCCCACCAGTGTGCCCTTCTCGACGCGTGTGCTCAAGTTGTGCGGGCAGCCCGAGCAGTAGAACGGTGTGCGGTTGACGGTGAGGGGGATGCGTGACGGCTCGGTGCGACGCGGCAGCGGCTTGAGCCGCTCCTCGCCGAGCCGCTGTGACAGTCGCCGGTGCACGGGCGCCAGCAGACGATCGGCGTCGAGCATGCCTGTGGCAGGGATCAGCCACTCGCCGCGCTCGTCGTGTTTGCCCACCACCTTTGGCCGCTCCACACCGTCGTAGAGGGCGTTCTTCACGAGCCATTCCAGCGTCGGGTTCTTCTCCTCCACGACGAGCACCTCGGCCAGTCCGTGGGCGAACTCGCGGATCTGGGCGTCGTCGAGCGGCACCGGCATCAGCAGCTGGTACAGGCGCACACCTGCATCACGCAGGTTGTCGTCGGTGACGAGGCCGATCAGCTCCAACGCCTCGCGCAGCTCGTGGTACGTGTGCCCGCTGGCCATGATGCCGATCCAGTCGTGCGGGCCCCGTACGGTGATGTGGTTCAGCTTGTTCTCGACGCCGTACTGGCGGGCCACGACCGAGCGCACCTCGACGAACTCGCGCTCCATGTCGAGCGTGTACGGCGTGAGCAGCCGACCACTCGGATGCGGTACGAACGGCTTGCCCTCGTACTCGATCACCGGGACCACCGGCTGGATGCGGTCGGGGTGCACGTCGACGGTGCCCGTTCCGTCGGCCACGGGGGTGACGAGCTTGATGCCGGCCCAGATGCCGCTCGCCCGCGACAGGGCCACGGCGTGGCGGCCGAGGTCGAGGGCCTCCTGCACGTCGCCGGGGAACAGGATCGGCATGTGCAGATCGACCATCGTGGCGTCACTCGACGACGGCAGCGTGGACGACTTGGCGCTGGGATCGTCACCGACGACGGCGACGACGCCGCCGTATTGGGACGTACCGGCGAAGACGCCGTGGCGGATGGAGTCGCCGGCGCGGTCGAGTCCTGGAGCCTTGCCGTACCACATGCCCAGCACGCCGTCGTAGAGGTGGTCGGACAGCGAGCTCGTGAGCTGGCTGCCCATCACGGCGGTGGCGCCGAGCTCCTCGTTGACGCCCGGCTGGATGATGATCGGCAGGTCGCCGACGGCCTTCGCCGCCTTCACCAGCTCACCGTCGAACGACGCCAGTGGCGACCCCTGGTACCCGGAGGCGAAGGCGGCCGTGTTCAGGCCGCGGCGGCGGTCGATGCGCAGCTGGTCTCCGAGTAGTCGGGCGAGCGCCTGAACGCCCGACAGGAAGACGCGTCCCTGCTCCAGCCGGAAGCGATCAACCAGCTCGTACCCGGCGAGCTGCTGACGTACGGCGGGGTCGCCTGCTGCTGATCGTTCGGCGGTGTCGGTCACGAAAGCCCCCTCGCTGTGGATCCTAGAGCGCCCGTCCTCTTGTTCGTATCCGTACGACTAGTCCTTGTTAGCACCGATGGCTCGGATCAGGGCGACATCACCCGTCGGTGTCTCCGGCCCGTATGTCGTGCTGTAGAGCCCGCGATGGCCGTCGGCCGTGCTGAGCGCGTAGAGGATCGATGAGTCGGCGGGGTCGGACTGGCCTTCGAAGCGGACGACATGATCCACCGATACCTGCGCTGGATCGAAGTGGGTGCCGCACGCCTCGCAAACGAGCTCACCGTCTTCGCTGGCGTACCAATTGCCCTCGTAACCTTCCGCCTGGAGGCGTGCCACCGCATCCGAGAGCGTCTCCATGGTCGTACCGTCGGACACATCCCCACGGTACAGGTACCGTCGAGGCATGAGGTCCGAATCCGGTGCACCCGAACCGCTGTGGGGCGACCAGACGTCCCTCGCCATCGAGAACTTCCCGATCGCCCACCGTCCGCTCGACGTGCGGGTGGTGCGGGCGCTGGCCATGATCAAGCGCCACGCGGCGTCCGTGAACGCCATGCTCGATGCCGTGCCAGACGACGTGGCCGAGGCGATCACGGCGGCCGCAGAGCAGGTGGCGGCGGGCGAGCATGACGAGCAGTTCCCGATCGACGTGTACCAGACGGGTTCTGGCACGTCGACGAACACGAACATGAACGAGGTCGTGGCGTCCCTTGCCTCTGCGCGTCTGGGTGGCGCGTCGCGTGTGCACCCCAACGACCACGTGAACGCGTCGCAATCGTCCAATGACACCGTGCCGACGGCCATCCGTCTCGCCGCTGCGCTGGCCATGCGCGACGAGCTGGCTCCGGCGTTGGGTGAGTTGGTGGCCGAGCTGCGAGGTGCCGCCGGGCGCTTCGACGACGTGGTCAAGGCCGGTCGCACGCACCTGATGGACGCCACTCCCGTGATGCTCGGCGACGAGTGCGCAGCGTGGGCGTTGATGATCGAACGGGCCGCCGAGCGCGTCGAGGGCGCCGTGGACGTGTTGGGGGAGGTGCCGTTGGGCGGCACACCGGTGGGGACGGGGGTCAACTGCCCGCCAGGGTTCGCCGAGCGTGTGATCGCCGCCCTGGCCGACAACACCGGACTGCCGCTGCGCCCGGCGCCGGGCATCCCCGGATGCATGATCCACCAGGGCGGGCAGGGTGCGCTCGGCACGGCGTCGGGCGCCGTGCGTGACGTTGCCGTGGCGCTCACGAAGGTTGCCAACGACATCAGGCTGCTGTCGAGTGGTCCGGCCACCGGACTCGCCGAGCTGCGCCTGCCCTCGCTG
>JACDHN010000213.1 GCA_013821025.1 Acidimicrobiia bacterium
TCCTTGGATGGGGGATTTCAGAGGGGGGAAGGTCTCCTTCCCCCTTTTCCCTTCTCAGATGGCGTCGACGCCCTCTTCGCCAGTGCGGATGCGCACCAGGCGGCCGACGTCGGTGACCCACACCTTGCCGTCGCCGATCTTGCCGGTGGCCGCTGCGGTCGTGATCGCGTCGACGACGGCGTCGGCGGCGTCGTCGTCGACGATGATCTCCACGCTGATCTTGGGGACGAAGTCGATCTGGTACTCCGCCCCTCGGTACGTCTCTGTGTGACCACCCTGGCGACCGAAGCCTTTGACCTCTCCGATCGTCATGCCGGTGACGCCGGCGGCCGCCACGGCGTCCTTGACGTCGTCGAGTTTGAACGGCTTCACGACCGCCGTGATCAGTTTCATGTGGATCCCTTCTGCAGGTAATCACCGTAACGGGGCGACATGGCGGCGAAGTTAGGAATGCTGCGTTTCGGGTTCGTTGGCGACACGTGAACGGTGCGTTTCGCACTGTGAACGCTCTGTTTCGCCGATCGAGGGCCCGCAGGACAGGATGGGGGCATGGATCTCACGTACCCGCCAGAGGCGGAGCAGTTTCGCGACGAGATTCGCGGCTGGCTGACCGACAACATGCCCGCCGGCTGGTTCGAACCCGGGTTCGAGATGAGTGACGAGGACCGCTCGGCGTTCAACAGGGAATGGCCGTCCAAGCTGTTCGAGGGCGGGTGGATCTGCGCCACCTGGCCGGAGGAGTACGGCGGCAAAGGGCTCACCACGATGCAGGGCGTCGTGCTGGCCGAGGAGTTCGCCAGCGCGAGGGCGCCGCTGCGAGCCGACTTCTTCGGCGACACGCTCGTCGGACCGACGATCCTGAAGTGGGGCTCGGAGCAGCAGAAGAAGGAGTTCCTCCCCAAGATCCTGCGCGGCGAGATGAGCTGGTGTCAGGGTTTCTCTGAACCGAACTCGGGCTCCGATCTTGCCAGCCTGAAGACAACGGCCGTGCTGGACGGCGACGAGTGGGTGATCAACGGCCAGAAGGTGTGGACGACACAGGGCCATCACGCCGATTACTGCTTCCTGCTCGTTCGCAGCGATCCCGAGGTTCCTAAGCACCAGGGCATCTCGTACCTGCTGGTGCCGATGCGCCAGGACGGCGTCGAGGTTCGCGGCATCACGCAGCCCGACGGCACGGCCGAGTTCTGCGAGGTGTTCTTCACCGATGCCAGGTGCCCGGTCGACAACGTCGTCGGCGGCGTCAACAACGGCTGGAAGGTAGCCAACTCCACGCTGGCGTTCGAACGCGGCATGTCGGCCACCACCGGCTTCCGCCGCTTCGCCGATGAGCATCGGCTACTCGTCGAAGCGGCCACGGCGGCGGGTGTGATCGACAACGCCGCCATCCGCCAGCGGCTGATGTGTTACTACACCGAGATCCAGATCCTGCGCATCAACGGGCTGCGCTCGCTCTCGGCGACCCTGAATGACTCCTCCGACCTGAGCGTCGCCGCGCTCGGCGCCACCAACAAGATGTTCTGGTCTGAGATGCACCAGCGGGCAATGGAGTTGGCGCTCGACATCCACGGCGCATCGTCGATGCTGATCGACGCCGGTCCTGAGACGTGGCCGGGATCGGGTCGCGACTCCCGGCGCGACGGGTATCCAGTGCGTCCGATGGTCTCGGCGTTCTTCTTCTCTCGCTCAGAGACGATCTGGGGCGGCACGAGCCAGATCCAACGCAACATCGTCAGTGAGCGAGTGCTCGGCCTCCCGAAGGAACCCAAGCCGACCACGGCCGCAGGCTCCTGACCGCGCGACGCTGGGTTTCCCGTCCGGGTGCTCAGGGTATGCGCACGAACGAGCAGGACACCGATGCAGCGAACAAGCCGGGCCACCGTCGTGGCACCCCATCCCGACGACGAGGTCTTCGGTGTCGGTGGCCTGATGAGCACGCTCGTCGAGCGCGGCTACCGCGTTCGCCTGGTGGCGGTCACGGACGGTGAGGCTGCCTTCGGCCAGCTGGCGACTGATGAGCGGGCGGCGCTCGTTGCCAGACGCTCCGAAGAACGTCTTGCCTCGTTGGAGGCGCTCGGGCTCGCAGAGCACACCGAGATCATCCGCCTCGGCATTCCCGACGGGCGCGTCGCCGCTCACGAGCCCGATCTCGCCGCTCGCCTCGCCGACCTGGCGGGACCGGTGATGTTCGCCTCATGGCGCTACGACGGCCATCCCGACCATGAAGCGGTCGGCCGGGCGGCCGCCGTGGCCGCCTCTGCCGGCGGTGCGACGTTGTACGAGTACCCGGTGTGGGCCGAGCACCGGGGCCGCCTGAGCCACCTCGGTCGAGTCCGCCAGCGGCGATTTCGCCTGTCGCCCCAGCTGCGCGAGGCAAAGGTGCTGGCCGTGCGTGCCCACCGCAGCCAGCTCGAACCGGGCCCCGACGGCCGGCCCGTCGTGCCGCCCGAGATCGTCGACGCTCTGTATACGGCTGATGAGGTGGTGTTCGGATGACGAAGGTTCCCGTCTCCGACTTCGAGGCCCGCTATCGCTCCGATCCCGATCCGTGGCGATTCGCCGACTGCGAGTACGAACAGCGCCGGTACGAGATCACGATGGCGACGATGCCCCATCGCCGATACCGGCGAGCGTTCGAGCCGGGCTGCGCCACCGGTGAGCTCACACACCGCCTCGCCGAGCGCTGCGACAGTGTCGTCGCCTGGGACGGCTCGCCCACGGTCGTCGAACACGCCCGGCGCCGGTGCGCAGCACTCGCGAACGCGGAGTTGGACGTCGGCGTCGTGCCCGACGATTGGCCGACCGGCCACTTCGATCTCGTCGTGCTCAGCGAGATCGGGTACTACTTCGACCGATGCGAGCTGGCCCGGCTCGCCACACTCGCCGGCGAGACGCTGGAGCCCGGCGGCACGTTGCTCGGCGTGCACTGGCTCGGTGAAAGTGCCGATCACGTGCTCCATGGTGACGAGGTGCACGACGTGCTGTTCGGCCTCGAAGGCGTCACCCACGGTGGCGCATACCGGGACGCCGGGTTCCGACTCGACTGGTGGGACCGCACATGACCGTTCGACGCGTCGCCGTCGTCGTACCCGCCCGCAACGAGGCGCACGCCATCGAGGCGTGCCTCAACACGGTGCTCCGTTCGGCGCACCGATTGGGGATGGAGCGGCATCACGTCGCCCTCGTGGTCGTGGCTGACTCGTGCGACGACTCCACCATCGCCGTGGCCCGCCGCGTGCTGCGGGGTGACGGACACGTGATGCCGGTGGACGTCGGGAACGCAGGGGCGGCCAGGGCGCTCGGCACCGACTGCGCCCTGGCCCATCTGGCGGGCGCGCCGCTGCACACGATATGGACGGCGCACACCGACGCCGACACCCTCGTGCCGCCGTCATGGCTCGTGGCGCATCGCCTCATCGCCGAACAACGCTTCGCGGCACTCGCCGGGACCGTCGACGTCGACTCGTTCCACGAGCACCCGACGGGTACGGAGCGCAGGCACCGCCTGCACTATGGGGTCGGCGGCGGCGATCACCACCCACACGTGCACGGCGCCAACATGGGTGTGCGCGCTGATGCCTATCGGGCCGTCGGTGGCTGGGCTCGCCTGACGCACGGCGAGGACCACGCGCTGTGGACGGCGTTGCGGCGGGCGCACTATCCCGTGCTGTCCACCGGCCACGTGCCCGTCGTGACGAGCGGACGGCAGACCGGAAGGGCCGTTGACGGGTTTGCCGACTATCTCGTCGACCTCGGTCGGGCCGGATGAGTGGCAGGGCCACCGTCACGCCGGCTCAGGCAGCGGCAGAGCACCGGGTGCGCCAGCTGCTCGACGCCGGCGACCTCGACTTGCCCGATCCCGGCTGCGGCGAGACGCGCGCGAGGTTTACCGCGCTGCACCGACTCGCGGCGACAGAGGATCTCTCCGTCGCAAGGCTGGTCGAGGCGCACTGCGACGCCGCCGCCATCGCCCATGAGGCAGGCCGATCACTGCCGCCAGGGGCGTTCGCAGGTGTCTGGGCGTCGAAGTTTCGCGGTTCGGGAATCATCGCCAGGCCCGACGGTGACGGCTGGCGCCTGACGGGGACGCTGCGCTTCTGCAGCGGGGCGCCGATGCTCGACGTGGCGCTCGTCGACGCCCGCATCGACGGCGGAATCGGCGAGCATCAGCTGTTCCTCGTGCCGCTCGGCGACGGGGGAGTTCACGTCGACACCGACTCGTGGGCGTCAGCGGGGCTCGCGGCCACGGCCACGGGCGGCGTCGACCTGGACGTACGCGTGGACGATGCCGCGCCGATCGGCGCAAGCGGGTACTACCTCGATCGGCCTGGGTTCTGGCATGGTGCGGTCGGGGTCGCTGCCTGTTGGGCAGGCGGTGCCGAAGGTGTGCATGCCGCTGCGCTCCGCACAGCGCGTGATGACGACCCCCATGCCGTCGCCAACATCGGTCGTTCCTCTGCCGCCTGCTGGGCGATGACGGCCGTGCTCGATCAGGCCGCCGATGAGATCGACCGCCACCCTGAGCGGCCGGCGATGCCGATGGCGCTCACCGTTCGCCATCTCCTCGCCGCCAACTGCCGCGATGTCATCGACGCCGTGCAGCGCGCAACGGGACCCGGTCCCTTCGCATTCGACCGAGACTTCGCCCAGCGTGTCGCCGACGTGCGGCTGTACATCGAGCAGCACCACCACGAGGCCGACCTCGCCGAGATCGGTCGTGCCGCGTTGGCATAGTGCGCTCCTTGCAACGTTCGCTCCCCGTTCACCGACGGGCCACTGCCCGTCCATCGCCGGCGTTCTACATTCGGACCGAAGGACAGCCCGCGCCGTGAGGTCGGGCCATCACGAGACTGGAGACACCCATGCAGCGCGATCCCGATGCCGTGAGTTCCAACCCATCCGACAATCCCGAGTTCTCGACGATCGTGGCATCACGGTTGTCGCGCAGATCGATCCTCTGCGGCGGCATCGGCGCCGCAGCGGTCGGGTTCCTCGGCGGCACGGGTGTGGCGAAGGCGGCACCCGGATCGGCGACACCAGCGACGCCGACCGTCGCAGGACCCATCGCCGCGGGACCTCTCGTCGCAGACCGGGGAGGCCGGAGACTGCTCGGGTTCCCGTCGGTGGCCCCGAGCATCGCCGATCGGTTCATCGTCCCCGACGGGTACGTCGCCGAGATCCTCATCCCTTGGGGCACGCCGATCCAGTCGAGCGGGCCGGCCTGGAAGCGCGACGCCTCCAACACGGCAGCCGAGCAGGAGCAGCAAGTGGGCCAGCACCACGA
>JACDHN010000032.1 GCA_013821025.1 Acidimicrobiia bacterium
GCATCGTCGTCGCCTCCGAGCAGGCAGGGCTGTCGACGCGCTTCGTGTGCGCTGACGCCGTCGATGCCAGGGGACCCTCCGTCGTCGTCAACACGCTCGAGTACCTCGCCATCGTGGAACCGGTCCGACGCACCGAAGCGCGGCCTCGCATGGAGCGGGACCCAGGTGATGGCCTCGGTCTCGTCATCGTCGTCTGCACCGACCGCACGGCACCGGCGTGGGCGGCGACGCGCTCGCTGCTCGATCCCACGCTGACAGTCGTCGGCGCGTTCACCGATCCGGCGGCGGTCCACGGCCCCTACGACGTCGCCATTCCGACCGAGCAGCACTTCCTCAACGGCTGGAGATCGCTCGTCGGCTCCACGAGAGCGCTGTCGGCATGACCGAGCGAAGCGAGGGGATGCCGGCCGGGCGAGCGAGCGCCAGCTATGAACTGCCTGCGCAGAACGGCATGGGGTGTGGGGGCGCAGCCCCCACAGAGGACGCAGCATGACCGAGCGCGCCGAGCGCAGTGAGGGCACGCCGATGGTGCGCGACATGCGCGACCGGGCTTTGGCCACGACGGCGCTGGCTCTGTACTCGTTCATGGTGGCGGTCGGCTTCTCTCGCGTGTTCTCTGGCTCGGAGTTCCTGGCCGACCTGGTGCCTGTCATCATCGTCGGTCACCTGGCGGGGCTGGCCCTGGCCCGCGTCCACCTCGCCATCGCCTTCCCCGTCCAACTCGCCATCGTGGCGTGGGTGGTGGGCGTGGTCGGCTATGGCGACACGTACCGATTCGGGCTGCCGACGGGCGAGACGATCGAGATCATGCGAGCCGACATCACGTTTGCCGGTGATCAGTTCCCCGAGGCGGTGGCACCCGTCGTGTACGCAGGCGGATGGACGGCGTTGGCCGCGCTCGGCATCGGCATCACCGTGCTGCTGGCCGACCTGTTCGCGTTCAGGGCGGCTGCGCGCTTCGAAGCGCTCGTGCCCGGCGGTGTGCTGTTCGTCGTCGTCGGCGCGCTCGGTTCGGGTCAGGACCGTGTGCTGACGACCGTCGCCCTGATCCTCGCCGCCGTGCTGGCCGTCGGCGCCCTGCGCTCCCTCCAGCGCCGTCCGGCCCGCATCGTGATCGGCAAGCGTGCGCCGCGCCGTTTGCGCATGGTCGCCGGAGCGCTGGTCCTCGGCTCGATCACAGCGCTGGTCGCCGGTGTCGTCGGGCCCAGGCTTCCGGGCGCCGCAAGTGACGCGGTGTGGGACACTCGCAGGGGCGGCACCGACGTCACTCGCATCGAGTCGCCACTCGTCGACATCCGCTCGCGCCTCGTCGACCAGTCGACCAGGGAGATGTTCCGCGTCCAGACGAACGCCGGCTCGTACTGGCGTGTGGCCACGTTGTCGTCCTTCGACGGGTCGCGCTGGAAGCTGGACCGCAGCGATCTGTCGCCGGCCGGCGAGCTCCCACGTCAGCGACCGTCGAATCGCCTGCAGATCACCCAGCAGATCGAGATCGGCGACGGCCTGCGCGGGCAACTGGTTCCGGCCGCCCCGGAGCCCGTCGAAGCGGACGGCGACGACCTGCGCTGGAGCGCCCGCAACTCGACGCTGCTCGTGGCCGACCCCGACGGCCTCCAGAGCGGCGACATGATCTCTGTCGTGTCGAGCGCCCCCCGTTATTATCCCCGCCAACTCGACCGGGCGACGGCCAACAACCCGCCAGGAATCACCGATTACCTGGCGTTGCCTGGCGGCCTGCCCGACTCGGTGACGGAGCTTGCCGCGGAGGTCACAGCCGACGCCACCACGCCGTACCAGCGGGCTCGCGCCATGCAGGATTGGTTCCGCAGTGAGTTCGATTACAGCCTCGAGGTTCAGGGCGGCCACGGCAACAACGCCATTGAGGCTTTCCTTCGTCTACGGGTGGGTTACTGCGAGCAGTTCGCCGGCACGTTCGCTGCGATGGCCCGATCGGTCGGACTCCCTGCGCGGGTCGCCGTCGGCTACACGCCCGGTACGTACCTCGAGGAGTTGGAAACGTTCTCGGTTGCCGGCCGCAACGCCCATGCCTGGCCAGAGGTGTGGTTCGACGACCTGGGCTGGGTGGCGTTCGAACCGACGCCCGGTCGCGGGGCGCCCGGCAACGAGCCGTACACGGGCGTCAACGCTGCGCAGGACGAGGGCCAGGGGCCGCCCGAGTCGGCGCCACCTGGCCAAGGCGGCGGTGGGCCGGCACCCACCACCACGACACAGGCCCCTCCGTCTTCGGGTCCCGGCCCTGGCGGAAACCAACCCGACGAGGTGCCCGAGTTCGACCAGGCGGGTGGCGCCACCGGGGCGTCGACACCGGGCAGCGGGCCGTCACGCGACCTGAGCGGAGTGGCGACGCCGGCACTCATCGTGCTGGCGATCCTTGGCGCCGTCGCGTTGGCTCCGGCAATCATCCGCCGGGTGCGCAAGCAGCATCTCGGCGTCGATCCGGCGTCGGCCATCGTCGGCATCTACTCCCGACTGCAGGCGCTCGTCGCCGCAGCCGGTACGCCGACCACCGCTGCTGCGACGCCGCACGAGTTCTCCAAGCGGGCGGCCCAGACCGTGCCGGGGGTGCGCAACGAGTTCACGAAACTCACCGATGCCGTGACGGCAAGTGCGTTCGGGCCGTCCGACGCCATCGACCAGGGCACGGTCGAGCTGTGCGAGACGTGGTACGCCAACATCGAAGAGGTCGCCAAGTCGCTGTTGCCGTGGCACGTCCGCCTGCGCCGCTACCTGATGCTGCAGTAGTCGCGTCCCCCTGCCCACCCGGCCCCCGACGGGCGCCGGCCGTGGCGCGACGGAGGCCTAGCCCGGGCGGCGCGAGTCCAGGGGGCTTCAGTGCCCGGGCGGGTCGCTCTTTTCACGTCACTCCGATTACGTGCGTTTCGTAGCCGGTGGCACACAGCGGGCCGTCTCATCCAAGAACATGTGTTGTCGGACAGATGTGAAACCAAAATGAGGTGCATGGGCTCGACGATCCTCGCAGGAGCGGGCGATGGCAATAATTGCCAGCGCGGAACCGAACGAAGCGGAGCGGCTTACTTCGGCTCGCGTGGCTCACCCGGCGCTGAGTCGCGGCGCCGTCCGGCACCCAACCAAGCGCTCACCGGCAGTGAGCCCAGCCGCTCGCGCCCGAGGATGCGGATCTCGGACTCCAGCATCACGGCGATGATCAGCACGCCGAGGAAGGCAGCGAACGACAACCAGTAGCTCACGGAGAGCCCGAACACGGTCAGCGCCAAACCGGCAAGCAGGCCGACGACGAGCAGCACGAGGCGCCGGCGAGAGATCTGGTAGCCGCGACGGGAGAAGTCTGGATCGCGACGGAGCTCCTGTTCGATCTGTCGCAGGATCCGCTTCTCGTCTTCGGATAGGGGCATGCCTACTCCTCGGCTCGCCGTTCAGTCTCGCAGGTTTCGTCTCGATCCTCAACGCGCCGGGGACCGCGAAGATCGTCGGGTCCCCAGGCGTCGGCGCTCTGGCGCACCGGGTTCAGACCGCCGGCGTCGAGTGTGCTGGCCGGCCCGATGGCGCCGGTGCCGAATCGACTGCGGACTTCGTCGATGGCCCGGGCGGCTCGGTCGGTGTCCCGATGCCGAACCTCGTCGAGATCATCGAACGACAGTTGCCGGTGGGGCGGGCCCAGCTTCGAAGCGACGACACCGAGCAGGCGCACCCCTCGTTCTCGATGCAGCTGGCCAAGCAGTGGAGCCACGAGCGCCATGATGTCAGGGGCACTCGACACCGGCTCGGCCACGGTGACGGACCGGGTGATGGTCGTGAAGTCGCCGTAGCGGGCCTTGAGCGTGATCGTGCGCGCCGCCAGGACGCCGGCGCGTAGTCGCGTCGCCACCCCATCCGCCATTCGCACGATCTGCTGGCGGATCGCCTCCTCGTCGTACAGGTCGTGGGCAAACGTCGACTCGTGGCTGATCGATCGCGACGCTCGCTCTGGCTCCACGGGCCGGTCGTCATGCCCGACGGCGAGCGCCGCGAGGTGGGTCGCCTGACGGGCGCCGAGCACGGACGCCAGCAGCGCCCCGTCTGCTCCTGCGAGATCACCGACGGTGTGGATGCCGACGGCCTCCAGCCGCTCCAGCGTCACCGGACCGACACCCCAGATGCGCCCGACGGCCAGCGGGTGGAGGAACGCCTGCTCCTCGCCGGGCTCGATGACGACGACGCCCTCGCCCGGGCGGACACCCGATGCCGTGACCTGGGGCTTGGCGGCCACAGACGCCAGCTTCGCCAAGAACTTGTTGGGAGCGGCACCGACCGAGCACGACAGCGACAGCTCATCGCTGATCTGGCTTCGGATGCGCTCGCCGATCGTGCGAGCGTCTCCGAACAGGTGACGCACGCCGGTGACGTCGAGGAAGGCCTCGTCGAGCGACAGCGGTTCCACGAGCGGCGTGAATCGGTTGAAGATCTCGCTGACCTGCGTGCTGGTGGCCGAGTACAGGGCGTGATCGCCGTGCAGGAAGACGGCGTGAGGGCAGCGACGGCGAGCGATCGCCGACGGCATCGCCGAGTACACGCCGTAGCGCCGAGCCTCGTACGATGCCGCCGCCACGACGCCACGTCGGCCAGCTCCCCCGACGACGACCGGCCGTCCGCGCAGCTCCGGGCGCCGGAGCAGTTCGACGGACACGTAGAAGGCGTCCATGTCGACGTGCAGCACGCTGCGTACCATCGCTCACCCACCGTGGCGGCGACGGTGCCGGCGGCCGCGCCGGTCGGCCACCCACAGCTGCACGACGAGCAGCAACGCTTCGCGCACGATGCCGCCCGACATCTTCGACTCACCGGCACGGCGGTCGACGAACGTGATGGGGTACTCCACGATCCGCCCGTCTGCTCGGATCAGGCGGTGGGTCATCTCCACCTGGAAGCCGTACCCCTCGGCCACTACCGAGGCGTAGTCCATTCGGCGCAGGGCATCGGCGGAGTACGCCCTGAAGCCACCGGTGGCGTCGTTGACGGCGAGGCCAAGCGCGCCAGCGGCATATCGGTTGCCCCAGCGCGAGAGGCGTATGCGGTTGGTCGGCCAGTTGACGGTACGCCCACCCGGCACGTAGCGCGAACCGATCGCCAGGTCGACGCCATGCTCCACGATCGCCACGAGAGCCGGCACGTCTCCCGGCTCGTGTGAGAGGTCGGCGTCCATCTGGATGACGACATCTGCACCGGCGGCCAGCGCTGCTGCGAAACCCTGCCGGTAGGCGGAGCCGATGCCGGACTTGGACGGGCGGTGCAGCACCGTCACGCCGCCCAGCCGCGACGCCAGCTCCTCTGCCACTTCGCCGGTGCCGTCGGGGCTGTTGTCGTCGACGACGATGACTTCGGCCTCTGGCACCGAATCGCGCAGTCCGTCGATCAGCTTCGGCAGGTTGTCGGCCTCGTTGAACGTTGGCACGACGACAACGACACGCACGTTCCGACCCTAGCGGTGGCCGATATCGTTGCCCTGTGCCCGGTGAGGACGCCCCCATGTCGGCCCTCCCGTCGCCCCGCGCCCGGGTCCTGGCCTTCGTCTCCGTGCTCATCGGCGGACTCGCAGGAGCGCTCATCGGGTATGGCCTGGTGTCCGTGCAGTGTGAGGGCGAGTGCGGCCTCCCGCTGGGCCTCGGCATCTTCTTCGGCGCTCTGATCGCCTCCGGCGGGATGAGCATCGTCGCTGTGCTGGTGCTGCGAGCCACCGGCGAGTGGCGGGAGATCCAGGACCGTGAGCAGCGAGCGGCAGCCCGACGCTGACGTCGAGGCGCTCGGCCGGTTGGCCTGCGAGCTGGCCCGCATGGGGGGCGAGCTGGCACGGCGTGGCGTGCTGGCCGTTGAGGTGCTCGCCAACAAGTCATCGCTGACCGATCTCGTCACGGAACACGATCGAGCCGTCGAGCAGCTGCTCGTCGACGTCATCGGCCGGCGCCGGCCCGACGACGGCATCGTCGGCGAGGAAGGGACCCAGACGAAGGGTGCGTCAGGACTCACGTGGTATCTCGACCCCATCGACGGCACCACGAACTTCGTCCACGGTCACCCGCTGTGGGCGACGTCCGTCGGCGTCGGGGACGATTCGGGGATGCTGGCAGGAGCCGTGTACGCGCCAGCCATGGATGAGCTGTTCGCCGCCGCCCGCCGCCACGGCGCCACGTTGAACGGAGCGCCGATCTCTGCCAGCGGGTGTGACGACGTGTCGCTCGCTGTCGTCGCAACGGGATTCGGGTACTCGCCACCGCGACGCCTCGCACAGGCCCGGCGCCTCGGATCGATGATCGAGGGCGTCGCCGACATCCGCCGTGGGGGCTCGGCAGCCCTCGACCTGTGCTACGTCGCCTGCGGGCGCGTCGATGCATATTACGAGGAGTACCTCAACGTCTGGGACAGGGCGGCCGGCGAGCTGGTCGCCACGGAGTCAGGGTGCATCAGCGGGATGATCGGCGGTTCGTCCGACCCGTCGGGGCTGTGTGTGGCCCCGCCTGTCATCTTCGAGGAGCTGCGCCGACTCCTCGTGGCGAACGTTTGACCCGCGCGTCGGGCATCATGTCTGTCGTGGGTACCAGGATCCTTGCCGTCGAGGACGACGAACGCATCCGGGCTGCGGTCCGGATGGCGCTCGAGGACGAGGGCTGGTCGGTGGTCGAAGCCGACAGCGGCGAGCAGGCGACCACCCTGTTCGAGACGCATCCACCCGATGTCGTGCTGATCGACATCATGCTGCCGGGAATCGACGGCTTCGAGCTGTGCCGCACGCTGCGGCGCACGAGTGATGTCCCGATCATCATGGTCACGGCGCGCAACGACACCCACGACGTCGTGGCCGGGCTCGAGGCGGGCGCCGACGACTACCTGACGAAGCCGTTCGCCCCCAAAGAGCTGTCGGCTCGGATCCGGGCACTGTTGCGCCGGATCCGCCCGTCGTTGCCGGCCCACGCCCGGCTCACATTCGGCGATCTGGAGCTGATCCCAGAAGAAGCACTGGTGTTGCGCAAGGGCGAGGACGTGCACCTGACGAAGACGGAGTTCCGGTTGTTGTGCGAGCTGGCGGAGAACCCAGGCAAGGTGTTCAGCCGGGAGACCCTGCTCGACAAGGTGTGGGGATACGACTACTTCGGCGACGGGCGGCTCGTCGACGTTCATGTCCGCCGGCTGCGCACGAAGATCGAGGTCGACCCGGCGCAGCCACGTCACGTGGTGACGGTACGGGGGCTCGGGTACCGGCTGCACCCGTGAGCGCGCCGGCATCCACCGCACCCGATCCGGTGGATGCTGCGGATGCCGCAGGCTCCACCGACGCTTCGGCTGTAAAGCGCCCGTCGCCGCTGCGACGGGTGCTCGAGTGGCGGCCGCACACGCTGGGCCTGCGCCAGCGAATCCTGGCCATCTTCACACTCGGTGCTCTCGGCCTCGCCGCCGTGCTGGCGATCACGACGTACGGACTCGTGCGCTCCAACGTGGTGAGCCAGCGCGACGACATCTCACTCGATGCCAGCTATCGCAACGCCCAGGTCGTGCAGGAGCGCCTGCAGGCTCAGCCGGCCACGGCGCAAGTGGCTCTCGACGCTCTCGACAGCCTCGGCGTGCAGCGACCGTTGATCTACTTCAGGGGCAGTTGGTCGACGGACAACAACCGGTTCAACGACGATGCGCTGCCCGACTCCCTTCGCCGGCGCGTGCTCGATGACGGCGTGCCGGCCAGCATGGTCACGGCCGTCGACGGCGACACCGTTCTGGCCGTCGGCATCCCACTCGTGGAGGTCGGCGCCTACTTCGAGTTCTTCAGCCTGGAAGAGGACGACCGGGCGCTGTCGAACGTGGGCCTGTCGCTGATGTTCGCTGCCGTCATCACGACGTTCCTCGGCGTCGTGGCCGGCATCTTCGCTGCCCGCCGGGCCGTGCGCCCCCTTGGGGCCGCAGCCCAGGCGGCGACATCGATCGCCAGCGGGCGCCTCGACACGCGCCTCAAGCCGACAGACGATCCCGACCTCGGCGTGTTGGCTAATGCCTTCAACGAGATGGCCGCCGGCCTGCAGCGTCGCGTGGAGCAGGACGCCCGCTTCGCGTCTGATGTGAGCCACGAGCTGCGCTCCCCGCTGATGACACTGTCGGCGTCCATCGGCGTGATCGACGCCCGGCGCCATGAGATGCCTGAGCGGGCACAGGTGGCGCTCGACCTGTTGAAGAGCGACGTGGCGCGGTTCCAGGGTCTCGTCGAGGACCTGTTGGAGATCAGCCGCTTCGAGGCAGGGGCCGTGCGGCTCCACCAGGAGCCGTTGCTCGCCGCCGAGTTCGTGATGAACGCCGTCGCCGTGAGCAGCCTGCCCGACACGCCGGTGACCGTGGCGCCGCGTGCGCAGGACGTGATCATCGAGGGTGACCGGCGGCGCCTGGCGCGCGTGCTCGCCAACCTCATCGACAACGCCACGGCATACGGCGGGGGTTCGCCAACGGTCGCCATCAGTGAGGTCGACGGCCCGAACGGGGACGTGTCGCACATCCAGATCGCCGTCGAGGACCGGGGACCCGGAATCCCCGAGGGTGAGCGCCAGCGCATCTTCGAGCGATTCTCTCGGGGCACGGCGGCGGCCGGGCGGCGCGTCGGCACGGAGGGCGCAGGTCTCGGGCTGTCGCTCGTAGCCGAGCACGTGCGGCTGCACGGCGGGCGTGTGTGGGTTGAGGACCGCATGGACGGCGAATCGGGAGCACGCTTCGTGATCGAGCTGCTGGCCATGGTGGACGACCCATGAGCCATCGCCGAGCGGCGGTGCTGATCGGCACGATCGTGGGGGCGGCGGCAATGCTCGGCGCCTGTTCCATCCAGGTCGACGAACAACCCCGTGACGTGCCCCCCGAGCAGCGCCGCAACCTCGATTCGGGGAATGCCGAGGCCGGCAGCTCGGCCGGGGAGACCAGGATCTTCCTTGTCGCCCCGGATGAGTCCGGCGGCCGTCGGGTGCTGCGCTCGGTGCTGCGTGACATCCCCGGCGACGCGCCGAGCGCGCTGCGGGCACTGTTCGAGGGGCCCAACGACGAGGAGGCGGCAGCCGACCTGAGCACGCTCCTGCCGTCGGACCTGGAACTGCTCTCGGCGATCAGGATCGGCGACATCCTCACCGTCGACGTCACCGGCGCGCTGCTGAACGTTTCGGGTGAGGGATCGATCCTCGCCGTGGCGCAGATCGTGGCGACGGCTTCCGAGTTCGACGGAATCAATGCGGTTCGTCTTCGTGTCGAGGGCGAGCCCCAGACGTGGCCGGGCGCCGACGGCGAGCTGCTCACGGGACCGCTGACGGTTTACGACTATCCCGGTCTCGTCGAGTCGAGCCAGCCGTCCTACCCCGGCCTGCCGACGGCGGAAGGAACTCGGCGCTGACCGCCTAAGCCTCGGCCGGCCGCGTCAGGCGAAGAACAGGTCGGAGATCTCTCGATACAGCTTCATGTCGACAGGCCGCGTTCGGCCGGCCGCTATGGCCATGGGGGCTCGTTCGATCTCCGTGCAACGCAGCACCACCATGTCGCCCCACGCCCGATCGTGCACGGCGTCGATGGCCGCCAGGCCATAGCGCGTGGAGAGGATCCGGTCAGAGGCCGTGGGCGTGCCGCCGCGCTGCACGTGGCCGAGGTTGACGACCCGGGTCTCGTAGCCCGTGCGCTCTTCGATCTGCCGGGCGATCAGCTGCGAGACGCCGCCAAGGCGCACATGGCCAAACTCGTCGTACACCTTGTCGGGCGTCTCGACGGAGCCCGGCGGCGGCTCCGTGCCTTCGGCGACAACCACGATGGAGGCGAGCCGTCCGCGCTCGTGGCGCATGATCAGCCGCTCGCACACCTCGTCGATGTCGTAGTGGATCTCGGGGATCAGCGCAACAGTGGCACCGCCGGCGATGCCGGCGTACGTGGCGATCCAGCCGCTGTGACGGCCCATCACCTCCACGACGAGCACCCGGTCATGGCTCTCGGCCGTAGTGTGCAGGCGGTCGATGGCGTCGGTGGCGATCTGCACGGCTGTGTCGAAGCCGAACGTCGCTTCCGTGCCGACGATGTCGTTGTCGATCGTCTTGGGCACGCCGACGATCGGCAGGCCGTGCTCTGCGTGCAGCCGGCAGGCCACGCTCAGCGAACCGTTGCCACCGACGACAATCAGGCCGTCGAGGCCAAGCTCTGCGAAGCTGGCGATCACCTCGTCGACGCCCGTCTCGGTGTCGAACGGGCTGCCCCGCCGGGTGCCGAGCAGCGTGCCGCCCCGCGGCAGTGACCCCCGCATGCGGTCGACGGACAGGGGCATGGTGTTGCGTTTGCGCACGCCGTCCCAGGCGTCGAGGATGCCGACGATCTCGTCGTTGTAGTGGCGCTCGGCTTTGCGCACGACGGCCCTGATCACGGCGTTGAGCCCCGGGCAGTCCCCGCCGCCCGTGAGCACCCCGACCCGCACGCCCGTCAGCCTAAGCGGCATCGCCCGGCGCGTGCTGTCTACTCGCCGGACTCACCGCAACGATCTGGGCGTCGATCTCCTCAGCCCCTGCGAAGATCCGCGCCCAGAACCGGTGATGGTAGGAATCACGCCCAGATCGTGGTGGGGACGAAGCGCGGATACATGTAGGTTTCCGGCCGGTGAACCGCTGCGTGATCGCCCTCGACGCCGGCACCAGCAGCGTTCGGGCGAGGGCCATCTTCGCCGATCAGCGCCTCGGGCCAACAGCCAATCGCGAGTTCGCGCAGTACTACCCGCAGCCGGGATGGGTGGAGCACGATGCCGTCGAGATCTGGCACGCTGCGCGCGACGTGCTCGCCGAGGTGGTCAACGCTGTCGGGCGCGATCGTGTCGTGACCATCGGCATCACGAACCAGCGCGAGACCGTGGTGGCGTGGGAACGCGAGACGGGCTCGCCGCACGGACGGGCCATCGTCTGGCAGGACCGCCGCACGGCCGCTCGTTGCGACGAGCTGCGGGACGCCGGCCGGCTACCGCTCGTACGTGAACGCACTGGGCTCGTGCTCGATCCGTACTTCTCCGGCACGAAGATGGAATGGATGCTCACCGAAGGAGGCGTCGAGATCGACGACACGCTGGCCATCGGCACCATCGACACCTGGCTGATGTGGAACCTCACCGGTGGCGAGGTGTATGCCACCGATCCCACGAACGCCTGCCGCACACTGCTGTACGACATCAACGCACATCGCTGGGACGACGAGCTGTGCTCGCTGTTCGGGGTGCCGCCGGCCGTGCTGGCAGAGATCAAGCCGTCGAGCGGCCGCTTCGGTCTCACCTCCGATCGTTGTGGCGCCCCGCCGGGGATCCCGATCAGCGGCGTGGCCGGCGACCAGCAGGCAGCGCTACTCGGCCAGGCATGCTTCTCGCCCGGCATGGCCAAGAACACGTTCGGCACCGGCAGCTTCGTACTGCTCAACGTCGGCGGCCAGGTCCCGGCGCCGGCCGAGGGGATGCTCACGAGCGTCGGATGGTCGTTGGCCGACGGTACGTACACGTACGTGCTCGAGGGTGCCATCTTCGTCACCGGCGCCGCCGTGCAGTGGCTGCGCGACGGCCTGGGCGTGATCGACGCCGCTCCTGATGTGGGGCCCCTGGCGGAATCGGTGGAAAGCACCGACGGTGTTGTCGTGGTGCCGGCGTTCACCGGCCTCGGCTCGCCGTACTGGGATCCGTACGCCAGAGGCACCATCGTCGGCATCAGCCGGGGCACGAAGCGGGCCCATCTTGCGCGCGCTGTCGTGGAGGCAATGGCGTACCAGACGCGAGACGTCGTGGACGCCATGGTGCGCGCCAGCGGCGTCGAGCTCGCCGATCTGCGCGTCGACGGCGGGGCCTCGGCGATGGATCTGCTGCTGCAGATCCTCGCCGACCAACTCGGCGTGCCGGTGCGCCGCCCGATTGACCTGGAGACCACATCGCGAGGCGCGGCGTTCCTCGCCGGCCTTGCCGAAGGTGTGTGGGCCGACTTCGACGAGCTGTCTCAGCTGTGGGAGTTGGAGCGATCGTTCGAACCGGCGGCCGATCGCCAGGCCGCCGACGCCCTGTACGCCACCTGGCAACGAGCGGTGCAACGATCGCGCAACTGGACTACTCGATGAGCGCGTCGGCGATGCGCACGACGAGCGTCATGCGGATGTGCTCGCTCTCGTGCACCGGCCGATTCGAGCGTCCTGCGGCAACGGTTGTGGAGCTCGTGACCATCCGCGCCAACAGGACGTCGCCACCGTTCACGTGGGGCAGATCGGTCAGGTGCCCACTGCCGTCCACGTAGGCGAGGATCCACTCGGCC
>JACDHN010000033.1 GCA_013821025.1 Acidimicrobiia bacterium
TGACGACACCGCCAGCAGCAGCAGCACGAGTGAGACTTCGGTTTCTGCGGAGTTCAACGACGCCGATGTTGGGTTCGCTCGGGGCATGATCCCGCATCATCGCCAGGCCGTCGAGATGGCCGCCATCGCCCTGGACCCGTCCGTCGAGGCAGGTGCCGACGTGCAAGACCTGGCAACGCGAATCGAAGAGGCGCAAGACCCCGAGATCGAGTTGATGACCGGGTTCTTGGCCGCCTGGGGCCAAGACGCCTCTGGCGAGACCGCCGGCAGCCAGGGCATGGATGAGATGGGCGAGATGGACGGGATGATGACCGACGAGGAGATGCAGTCGTTGGCCGATCTGCGCGGCGACGAGTTCGATCGGACGTGGATGGAGATGATGACCGAGCACCATGAAGGCGCCATCGCCATGGCGGAGATCGAGATCGATGATGGCGACAACCCTGACGCCATGGAGCTCGCCGAGCAGATCATCGACGCCCAACAAGCCGAGATCGGCGAGATGCGCACGCTGCTCGAAGGCTGAGCCGAGCAGTACCGAAACCGGAACCGTGCTCCGTGGCCGTTCAGCCCGGGCACAGCGCCGAGACGAACGCGGCCAAGTGATGCAGCTGGTAGCTCGCCATGACGGCCGTAACAGCGATCGCCAACCAGATCGTCCGTAACAGGACGCTGGAGCGATACACCACAGGAGGCCGGAGCAACGCGTCAACCCGTGCCGGCACACCGAGCCCGGCGATCGCCAACGCCGAGACGGGCACCGATACCTGCAGCGCCACCTTGGCGATCGTCCGCGCTACGAACCGGCGGTCGCCGCCAGCCGCGGTCACAGCCTCTTCGTCCGCCCACCGCTCGAGCGTGAACAGCAGACGATCACTCAATGGTCTCAGCACCGGCAAGGCTGCCTGCGACAACCGCGCCACCAGCACCATCCGATCATGACGATGGACGCCATGCGCTCGCTCGTGGGCCAGCACCACGTCGAGCTCGTTCCCTGCGAGCATTGAGACCAGACCCGTCGAGACGACCACTCGGCCAGCACTACCCGGCAGGGTGTAAGCCACCGGCACGTGCTCGGGGGTAACTTCGACCGGGCTCCACCGCGACGCGCACATCCGCCTGTACGAAGCGAGCACCTGGGCCATCCGCACGCTCCCGAGCACCGTCGTTGCGACCGCTGGCACTCCGACGAGCGGCGAGATCGGCTCGTCAAGCCCGACGGCCGATGCGCACCAACCCAGGAGGTGACCAATGAAGGGCAGATGACCCACGAAGCCGAGGCCGACGATCCACACACTCGGCAACGCTGCGAGTGCCACGAGTAGCAGGGTCGCAGTCAGAATGTGAGCTGCCAATCGTGGCGTCACCCGCCGGTGGAACGCAGCGATCATGGGCGCCAGGGCAACGGCGCCGATCAGTGGCACGAACGAGGTGAACATCACCGGTCGAGTTCTTCGAGAACGGACCGCAAGGTTTGCGTGTCACGCTTGCTCAAGCCGCTTACGAATCGGCTCATCACCGACCGCCGATCCGAGGCCGAGTCCAGAGCCGTCCCGATCGACCGGGCAACCATCTCTCCCTCGGACATCGCGGCGCGGTACCCGAAGGCGCGACCGCACATCTGCCTCTGCACCAAGCCCTTGGCGTGAAGGCGACTCAACACCGTGGCCACGCTCGTGTAGGCCAGCTTGACACCTAACCGAGACAACACTTCGCCAGGCGTCAAGGGATGATCGCTGTTCCACAAGACCGCCAAGACGTCATGCTCGAGTGCGCCGCCAGGCCGACGTGTCATCGTCGCCATGTCCCCATTCTCACTGTTCTCACGAGCGTAGCGCTCCGCCTCACCGGACTACCGGCGCGATGATGTTCCGGTGAGGACGGGCTGGTGACCGCTGACGATCTTTCGCTCGATGCGCTCGCGGAAGCGGCGCAGGAATCCACCGAGCGCATCCGACGATGGGCCAACCTCGGGTTGCTCCCGAGAGATGACGGCCGGTTCCAGCACGAAGCTCTCGATCGGGCGCGGCTGATTAGCTTCGCCGTGCGTCGCGGGATCGCCACCGAGCCCCAACCCTCGACAGTGGACGGCTGCCCTAGTGAGTAGCGAGCTCCGATGCCTGTTCTACGGGGGCGGATTCGGATGAGCGCGGTTTGCGGATGGTGATGAAGGCCAGCAGACCGCCAGCCGTGGCGATCCCAGCGGCCCCAAGGAAGCCGGCCGAGAATCCGTCGGTCAGGGCCACGGGATCGTCGAGTTGGCCCGCCCCCCGGGACAGGGCGAGGGCGCTCATGGCTGCCAGACCGAGCGCCGAACCGACCTGGTAGCTGGTATTGACGATGCCCGAGGCGAGGCCACCCTCCTGCGGACGGGCACTCGAGATGGCCATTCCGAGCGATGGGATGAACGCCAGCACCTGACCGCCCGCAGCGATGATCGACGCCCACAGCACGTCGACAGCGAAGTTGCCGTCCGGCCGTACCAGGGCCAGAAGGACCAGCCCGCCGGCCAGGACGAAGGGGCCGGCGACGATGAGCGGCTTTGGTCCGAAACGGTTGATCAGCCTGGGTGCCAGTCCGATCATCCCGATCATGATGAACACCGTCATCGGCAGCAACGCCGCGCCGGAGGCGAAGGCCCCGTAGCCAAGGACCTGTTGAAGGTAGAGGTTGAGGAAGTACCACATCGGCACCCACGCCGCGCCCAACAACAGCTGCGCGAGATTGGCGCCCGCCAGGTTCGGCGTCCTGAAGATGCTCAATCGCATCAGCGGGGCCTTGACGGTGCGCTGGATGGCGGCGAACACCGCTAGCAGCACGAGACCGCCGCCGAGCACCAAGAGCGTGGACGTCGAGCCCCACCCTTCGGCGGGGGCGCGCACGATGCCGAGCACGACGAGCGCCAGGCCCGCTGTCACGGCCAGCGCCCCGGACACGTCCAGCTTGCCCGGCTGCGGAGGCGATGAAGGCATCAGTGCCGGAATCGCCGCAAGCGCGACCAGCGCGATCGGCACGTACAGCCAGAACACCCACGGCCAGCTCAACCACTCGGTGATCACTCCGCCGAGGAACACACCCGCGGTACCACCTGCGGGTGCCGCAGCGCCGTACAGCGCCAGTGCTTTCGTGAGCTCTTTGGGGTCATGGCTGAACAGCAACATCAGCAAGGTGAGTGCTGCCGGCGCGATCAGTGCCGATCCGACACCCTGAACGGCCCGGCCGGCGACTGCGACGCCGGGCGAGCCGGCGAGCGCGCACAGCACCGATCCTTCCAGCAGGACGACCCATCCGACGGTGAAGATGCGCTTGGCTCCGAAGAGGTCCGACAGACGCCCACCGAGCAGCAGCAGGCCTCCGAAGGCGACGAGGAAGCCGTTGAGCAACCACGTCAAGTTGGCCTGGCTGAAGCCGAGGTCCTGCTGGATCTCGGGCAACGCGACAGCGATGATCGAGGTGTCCATGATGACCATGAACTGGGCGAGGGCGATGAACCAAAGTGCCGCCCACCGCTTGGGATCGGGCTGAGACATGGTGCTACCTCCGTCGATAGGGATACGGGGTTAGGGTATCATCGACGTCAAGATGTACCCCGGCCCGGTATATCTGTGTGCGACGGCGCGGGTGTCAGCTCGGCCAGCGGGGACCGGTGGAGAGATGCGGGTCACCATCACATCATCAGCGACCTCGCCACCGCGTACCTCGGCGACCGCCGCGCGCTCGAGCAGATCGACCGTGAGGAGATCGCCCGCCGTCTGGACGATGGAGATCTGATCGTGATCGACGTCCGCCCTGTGGCCGAGTACACCGCAGGCCACATCGCGGCGCGGTCTCGATTCCCATCGATCGGCTCTCCGGGCAGCTCCGTGCTCTCCCGCCCGGCATCGATGTGGTCGCCTACTGCCGTGGTCCGTACTGCGTGTTCGCCGACGATGCCGTCCGTCTCCTGCATCGGCGGGGACGCAGCGCCCGACGCCTCCAGGACGGGTACCCGGAATGGCAAGACGCTCAGCTCCCGATCGAGGCTGCACAGTCCGCGAGGCTCACGTCATGAACACCCCCGGTAGTGCTGCTAGCGACGAGTCTGCTCCGTGACGGCGCCGCCGATCGTCGCCCTCGACCCGGCGGAACGCATGGCGCTACAGCGCCGGACATTGCGCGTGCTCGCCTCGGGTCAGGTAGTCGGTGCTGCCGCCCTGGCCTCGGCGGTCACCGTCGGCGCCTTCGTCATCCAGGACATCCTCGGCCAGGACACCCCGTGGGCCGGCGCCGCCACTGCGACGGTCACCACCGGCACAGCGTTCATGTCCCAGTCACTATCCCGTCTGATGCAGCGCCGCGGTCGCCGGGCCGGACTGCAGCTCGGCTACGGCCTTGCGGTGGTCGGCGGGCTCATCGCCGCTGCTGGCGCGCACCTCGAGTCACTGGTGCTCTTTCTGGTCGGGCTGTTCCTGTACGGCAATGGCCAGGCATCGAACCTGCTCGCCCGCTACGCAGCGACCGATCTCGCCAAGCCAGAGGAACGCAGCAGAGCCATGAGCCGTATCGTGTTCGCCTCCACGTTCGGTGCGGTGCTGGGACCGCTGCTGATCGGCCCCGCCCAATACGCCGGCGAGAACTGGTTCGGTCTTCAGCGGTACGCCGGGCCATGGCTGTTCAGCTCGATGTTCTTCTCGGCTGCCACGATCAACACGGCCGTTCGCCTTCGCCCCGACCCGCTCATCGCCGCTGGCGGTATCGCCGGCCGACCTGGCGACCCGCGCACGCCGCTGCGGATCGGTGCGACGATCCGGTCCATCAACCGTCAGCCATCGGCGCGCCTCGCCGTGCTCGCTATGGTCATCTCGCAGGTCACCATGGTCGCGGTGATGGCGATGACTCCTGTGCACCTCAAACTGAACGGCCACGAAGGCGTCAGCCAGTACGTGATCTCGCTGCACATCGCCGGGATGTACGCCTTCAGCCCCCTGGTCGGCCGCTACTGCGACCAACGCGGACGGCTCCCGACCATTCGTATCGGTGCCGTGCTTCTCGTGGCGGCCACCGTCCTGGCCGCCGTTTCGGGCAGTGTCGAGCAGCTGCTCTTTCCATCACTCTGGGTCCTCGGTCTCGGCTGGAACTTCGGACTCATCGGAGGCTCCAGTCTCCTCATCGACAGCATCCCCGCCACCGAACGTGTCGGGGTGCAAGGCGTCGCCGACCTACTGATGAGCTTCTGCGGCGGCCTCGCCGGCTTCGCCTCTGGGTTCATCCGACGAGCGGTCGGTTTTCACGTCCTGGCCGGCTCCGCCACCATCGCCGCGGGTCTCCTTCTCGTCACCGTGTACACCGCCCGTCGCGTCGCCGCGTCGCGCCCGAACGAGACAGCGGCGGTCTGACGCCGGGTTCGCAAGAGCGAGCTCAAAGCACAGCACACCCGCTGTCGGGTTCTCGACGTATGGCGCGCACGCGACGAATCCGAGCGATCGATACAGCGCTAGCGCATCCGTCATCGTCGGCAAGGTGGTCAACACCAACCGTTCGAGACCGCCGGCACGCGCCCGTTCGAGCAGTCCTTCCATGAGTCGCCGGCCCCATCCTGAGCCTCGCCCTCGTGACACAACGAACAGACGGCGCACCTCGGCGATGCCGTCACCGAGGTCGCGCAGACCGACGCAGCCAACGGGTCGGCCGTGCTCGTCCGAGGCGAGCAGTACGACGCCGGGAGGCGCATAGACGGAAGGGAGCTGCACCAGCTCCTCGTCGACGTCATTGAATCAAACGCATACCTCCGCCTCGGAGGCGAACGTCGCTACGTCTCGCTGGTATGCACCGAACAGACGGCGCACCGCTGCGAACTGAGCATCGGTCAACACCGTTGAAATGATGGGCTCCATGAGGTCTAACGTAGCCAGAGATCTCGCTGGGTGAACTGGGCAGGAGAGCTGGTGCGGCCACCGGACACGTCACCGGCATCATGCTGGTGGTGGTTCGAGCATCACGCGAACTCCCAGGAGGCGGACCGGTCGGGTGAGCTCGAACCGGTCGAGCACGGTGAGCGCCGTCCGGGCCACCTCAGCCGGGTCGGTCGTCGGCTCGGCGAGCTTCGTGATCTTGGTGCGGGTGAAGAACGTTGCCGTGCGCACCTTGACGGCCGCGTGGGTCACCCGTCGCCCCTCGGCGATCACCGACTCGGTCACCTCTGTTGCCAACCGGGCGACGTGTTCGTCGATCTCGGTCCGGACTGTGAGGTCGCGCTCGAACGTCACCTCCCGGCTGCGCGACCGTGGCACGTGAGGTTCGTCGACCACCGGTGAATCGTCACCGCCAAGCCCGAGCACCTTGAGGTGCGGCCCGATCGTCGGGCCGAACCGTTGCGCCAGCTCATGGTGATCCGCCGCCGCCAGCTCCACGACCTTGCGGATGCCAATGTCGGCCAGCCGCATCGCCGTGCGCTCGCCGATGCCCCAGATCGCCGTGACGGGCCTGTCACCCATCGTCTCGATCCAGGTGCGCCGCGTGAGCCGGGCGATGCCTCCCGGTTTGGCGAACCCTGTCGCCGTCTTCGCCTGCAGTTTCGTCTCGCCGATCCCCACTGCGCATGTCAGCCCTGTCTCGGCGAGCAGTCGAGCCTTCAATGCGCTGGCGAGCGTCTCGGGCTCGTCGGTGCGGACCCCCACGAACGCTTCATCCCAGCCAAACTCCTCGACCACCACCGGGAACGACCGCAGGGTCACCATCACTCCGGCCGACGCCGCCTCGTACGCCGGGCGGTCTGACGCCAGGAACACCGCGTCTGGACACCTGCGGGCCGCCAGGCCCAGCGGTATCCCCGACCGCACCCCGAACGCCCGCGCCTCGTACGACGCGGTCGCAACCACCTGCCGCGGCCGGCTCGGGTCGCCATCGCCTCCTACCACCACCGGCCGTCCGGCCAGCTCCGGGTGCCGCAGGATCTCCACTGCGGCAAGGAACTGGTCGAGATCGACGTGGAGGATCCAGTCACCCATCGCCGGCGGCGGTCAGTCGCGGTCCTGCCACGTGCAGATGCACGCCTCGTTGCCCTCTGGGTCGGCGAGCACCCAGAACGCCTTCGCCTCGGCATCGCTGACGAGCCGGCCTCCGGCGGCGAGCGCTGCTGCGATGCGTTCCTCTGCGACGTCGTGGGGCACGGTGACGTCGATGTGGATCCGATTGCGCTGCGGGCGCGGTTCGTCCATCTGTTGGAACCAGAACGCAGGCCCGATCCTGGCCGGGTCGACGATGGCGATCAACTGCCCGTTGGACCTCGGTCGCTCGTCGACGTACCCGAGCACCTCTCGCCAGAACGGCCGCACGGCGTCGATGTCGACGGCGTCGATCGCTACCTCGCAACTCTGGCTGGAGCGCGGATCACTCCGGATCCCTGCTTCTGCAGCCAACTGCGAGATGGTGCTCGCCAAGGCGACGTCGGCGTCCGTGACGGCCCCGCCTTCAGCGTGCGTCGTGAGCGCGATGTGGACGCGGCCGGGGTAGCGCAGGTCGATGTCGGGATGGTGCCCGGCGGCCTCTGCGGCGTTGGACACCCGTAGGACGAAGTCGGCCCCACGATCGAAGGAACCGGCTTGGTAGGTGGCGTCGATCCGGGCCAGCAGGTATCGCCAATCGGGCAGATCGTCGCGCTCATGGAACGCACGTGCGGTCACTCGTTCAGGCATCACCTGACCCTACGCGGGCGGGCCAACGGCTCCGGAGCGCAGATGACTAAGGTGCCCCGGGCGTGGCGAGCGTCACAACAGCACCCGTCATCAAGCACAGGAGAACGTCCCATGACCATTCCCACCGAGCCGGTCGGGTCGCTACCGCGGCCGACGAAGTTGCAGGAGGCGATCGCTGCGTACGACGCCGGCGACATCGAGTTCGCGCAGCTCACCGAGCAGCAGGATGCGGCGTGTCGCGATTCGATCGAACGGATGGAGGCGACCGGCTCACCGATAGTGTCCGACGGCGAGCAGCGAGCCTCCAGCTTCGCCACCTATCCTCTCGCCGACACGCTCGCCGGGGCGGGCCTGGCAGACAACCTCGCCGGTGACGGCCAGTACTTCGCCATCTTCGACGACGGCCACCACCGCCAGCTGCCGCGGCTGACAGGTGGACCGTTCCGGTACAAGACGTTCGCCGCCGACTACCTCGAGAAGTCGCTGCCGATGGCAACAAAGCCGATGAAGCAAGCGGTCATCGCCCCTTCGATGCTCGCACTGCTGTACCCGCTCGACGACGAGATCGACGGCTACAGCCGCGAGCAGTTCCTCGACGACCTGTGCGACGAGTGCGAGAAGGACATCCGCAAGGCGTTCGGCGCCGGGGCCGTTCGCGTCTCGATCGACTTCACAGAGGGGCGCCTGGCCAACAAGAACGACCCGCGCAACCCGTGGACCGGGCGCCACATGCTCGACCAGTTCATCGAGCTGAACAACCGCGTGATCGACCGTTTCAGTCCCGAGGAGCGAGCCAACATCGGCATCCACACATGCCCAGGTGGCGACTGCGATTCGGTGCACTCGGCCGACGTGGACTACGCCGAGCTGCTGCCAAGCATGTTCAAGATGAACGCCGGATACTTCCTGATGCAGCTCGCCAGCGAGGCCGACAAGGACCACGTCTACCAGCTCGTCGGCGAGCACAGCCGGGACGACGCCAACGGTGTGCCACAGGTGGCGTTCGTCGGGGTGATCAATCCGTTGAACCCGCGCGTCGAGACGCCCGAAGAGGTTCGCGACGCCTTGGTGCGGGCATCGAACTTCATCCCCAAGGAGCGACTCGGCTCCACGGACGACTGCGGTTTCTCGCCGTTCAGCATCGACGTCAAGCCGAAGCACGGCTCGCCCGACGCCGCTCGCGACATCGCCTTCGAGAAGATCACCAATCGTGTCCAGGGCACGGCGATGGCGTCCGAGGAGCTCGGCCTGTAACGGCACGACGCCCGGGCAACGAATCACTCGAACCCGTGATCGAGGTCGTTGACCGGGCGAACGCGCAGCGATCGCCTCAGCTGCCGAGGAGACCGCCGATCCCGCCGCCGCCACCGAACTTCTTCATCAGGTCGCCGATGTCCAGCCCGAAGCGGTCGAGCAGACCGCTATCGCGGTCGGTGTCGACCTGATCGGGTAGTTCTTGGTCGGCTTGATCGGCCTGGTCGTTGTCGCCGCGCGAGCGCAGCATCTCCACGATCTGTGCCTTGTCGATGTTCATGTGCTTCCTCCGTGTGTTGTTGGTGCAGGTCAACGATCGTCGTTGCCCTCGTCCATCTGGATGCGCTCCTTGCGTACCTGCTCGTCGACGGCGACCTCTTCGGTGTCGACCTCTTTCTCGAGACGGACCCGTTCCTTCGGGACCACCTTCTTGGAGACATCGACGACCTCTTCGCTGAGCGTGACCTCGTGCTCTTCGTCGGTGAGGTCGCCACCGGACATGGCTGCGTCGCGGTTGGCGTCGGTGACGGGCTCGGTCACCATCCGCGCCTTCTCGCGACGGATCGGCACGGTCATCTGCACATTCTCGGTCTCGATCCACTTGCGCAGCCGGGCTGTGCCCGCCTGGCGGGTCTGGGTGGACACGTCGATCTGCTCCTCGGAACGGGTCATGGCGTCGTCGGTCTCAGGCCCACTGGTGTCATAGCCCTGATCGCCGTCGACAGTCGTCTGGACACCGCTGGTACCCGAGAGGTCTTGGGTGCCGTAGTGGGCGTAGAGCGCATCTTCGTCCTCGGGGCTGAGCTCGCCGTCGGCGTCGCAACGTGGTGCGTCCTTCACCTGGCTCGTGGGGTAGCCGACCATCACGTCGTCATCCACGAGCTCGGCGCCGGCGATCGGCACGAAGCTGACCTTGCTACCGAACATGCCGGTCGTGACGGCCAGCCACTCGGGCTGTCCGCTCTGGTTGTCCAGGTAGACGTCCGAGACGGTGCCGATCTTCTTGCCGTCGCTGTCGATGGCGTTCCGGTCGATCAGGTCGGTGACTGGACTGGATTCTGCTTGAGTCATGACTCACTTCTTTCTCTTGGTTTCTGGCGGCTGGGATCAGCCGCTGGGGGCCTGATCCGCCCGTTCCTGGGCGCGCTGGGTGATGCGGTCCTTGGAGCCCTGCGCCGCCTGTTGCAGCTTCGGTTTCTCGGCGTCGTACTTGGCCAGGGTGTTCTCCCACCGTGAACGCATCGGGCTGATCCCGCCGCCACCGACGGCGATCACCGTGACACCGACGACGATGGCGAGCACGGCGTAGAACAGGCCGGTGACGATTGCAGGGGCGATCTGCAACTGGTTCAGCGCAGCGAAGGTGCCGACCACCAAGATGGCGACGCCAACCCCGTTGGCCAACGACTTGCCGTAGCTCAACTCGCCGAGACTGGCATCGATGATCTCGCGGGCGGCGGCACCGATCGCCGAGGCGATGACAAGGATCAAGATGGCGGCGATGACTTTCGGCAGGTAGGCGATCACGCCCTCGAGCAGGTCACTGATCGGGTTCGAGCCGAACACGCCGAACGCCATCTGCAACACGATCAGGAACAGGGCGTAGAACACGATCTTGCCGACGATGTCACTGGCGTCGTACTCGCTCTTGTCGAGCACCTTCTTGATGCCACCGCGTTCGACAGCCTTGTCGAACCCGACCCGTTCGAGAATTGCCCCCACTGCCTTGGCGATGAACTTGGCGACGAAGTAGCCGACCAACAAGATGATCAAGAACCCGATGAACTTGGGGACGAACGAGGCGATGTCGGACCAGGCATCTTCGATGCCTTGGCTCCACTCGACGGCGACGAGAGCGTTCATTTCTGTACCTCTTTCAAAGAGAGTAGGTCGGCCTTGGCGGTGGTCGGGCAGGCGTAGTGGTCGAGCAGGAGTTGCTGCTGGCGGGGATCCACGGCGACGAGCACGTCGACCATCGGCGCAGAGGTGATCGTCTCGCGGTCATGGGCGATCACGACGTCGTCGCCGAGCAGCGAGGCCGCCCGCACGGGTACCACCGCCACCCGGGTTCCGAAGAACCCGGTGCTGATCGCCAGCCACTCCGGGCGCCGCGAGACGACGTCGGCATAGATGTCGACGACGACACCGAGCAACGTGCCGCGGTTGTCGAGCGCGCGACGGTCGAGCCATCGGTTCATCTCCTCAGTCACCTCGTCATTCCTCCCGTGGGGCAGTCGCGTTGAGTCCCTCACTGAGAGAAACGCTTTCAACGGGACCGCATCACGCGCGAATGTTGTGTCCGCGTGGAACCCAAACTCGACCTCAACCATGTCGTTCGACGGGTGGTCGCCGCTCGTGTCCGCGACTCTCACCTGGTCGAGGACCTCACCCAGGAGACGCTGGTCCGAGTCGCTGCGGCGCAACCTCGGCTCGCACCTGACGCCTTGCAGGCCTACGCCATCGTCACCGCCCGCAACGTGATCATCAGTCACGCCCGCACCGAGTCGGTCCACGACCGTCACAGCCACCGCCTCGTCGACTACACCACCCTCGAAGGACCCGAGGAGCTCGCCCTCGAGCGCGAGGAGACCAACGCTCTCGCCACCGCCCTGCAACAGCTCGACGAGGCCGATCGGGATTGGCTGCTCAGGCACGAAGCCGAAGGCATCTCCACCGACACGCTGGCAGGCGAGGCCGGCATCTCGAGTGGTGCGGCCGCCATGCGGCTCGCAAGGGCCCGCGCCACGCTTCGCGTCGAGTTCGTCGTCGCCTTCAGGCGCGTGCAGCTGCCGACTGCCCGATGCCGTCCCGTCCTGCTCTCACTGTCCGCAGGTGATCGACGCCGTCAAGGTCTCCTCGATGCCGCCGGTCACCTCGTGCGCTGTCCGACATGTGCGCAGCTTGCCCGCCCCGTCACCGAACGCCGCCGGGGCATCGCCGCCTGGTTGATCGTCCCGGCCGCCGAAGCCGTCCGCCGCGCCTTTGCTTCGCTGCGCCGCAACCGGTCCACCCAGATCGCAGTGCTCGGAGCCACAACAGTCGCTGCCGTAGGCATCGTCATCCTCACTCTCCCCGAGGACGACGGCGCCGAGCAGGCACTGGCACCCGCCGCCCGTGCCACGGCACCACAGAACGCCACGGCACCACAGAACGCTGCGACGACGCCGTCCGTCGCCAGCGATCCGTCCTCCTCGCCGTCCACCACAGCACCCGACCCGTGTTCCGGGCGCGCACCGCTCGAGGACATCGACCCCGGCGACATCATCGGTTGTCCTATCGCTCCGACAGCAGTCACTGTCGTCGACGTGCCG
>JACDHN010000214.1 GCA_013821025.1 Acidimicrobiia bacterium
GTCGGCACTGACGCGGCGCATCGGCGATCGCCTCACCGTGCTCTCCAACTCCGCGCCAGAGGCGTGGGGCCTGCGGCCAAGGAGCAAGGAGCAGCGGTTCTCGCTGGAACTGCTGCTCGACCCGTCGATCGAGGTCGTGGCACTCGACGGACGGGCCGGCACCGGAAAGACCGTGCTGGCGATCGCCGCCGGGCTGGAGCAGGTGGTCGAGCAACAGCGTTACGAGCGACTTGCGGTGTACCGGCCGCTGGTGCCCGTCGGCCGGGCCGACGTCGGCTACCTCCCGGGCGGGCTCGACGAGAAGCTCGATCCGTGGATGGCCGCCATCCACGACGCCATCGTCTCACTCACCGATCTCGGCTCGAGTCGCACCGCCCGGCACCAGATCGACGAACTGACGGGCCGGGGCCAGCTGTCGCTGGAATCGGTCACGTTCCTGCGCGGACGGTCGTTGCAGCGCCAGATGGTGATCATCGACGAGGCCCAGAACCTGGAGCCGACGACGCTGCGCACCATCCTCACCCGCGTCGGCGAGGGCACGAAGGTCGTGTTCACGGGTGACACGAGCCAGATCGACGCCCCGTACCTGGGTGAGTCGAACAACGCCTTGGCCGTGCTCTCGGCTGCCTTCGCCGACCAGGTGTGCTTCGGGCACGTCACGCTCACCACGTGCGAGCGCAGTGACGTGGCCAGCCTCGCCGCCGAACTGTTGTAACGCTCGCGTTCTCGCACCTTCCTGCGAGGTTCAGGGTTTGGCGGCCGGACTGTAGATGCGGATGCCTGAGTCCTCATCGCAGGTCACGTCGGCGGAGCTCTCCAGCGGCTCGGAGAGCTGCGCACCGACATCGACGATCGAGCGATCGATCGTCACACCGCTGCTCACGATGGCGTCGTCCAGCACGACGCTCTCGCTGACATGGGCGCCGGCTTCGATCACGACCCTGCGGCCGATCACGCTGTCGACCACCTCGCCGGCGACCCGGCTGCCAGGGCTCAACATCGAGTTGACCACTCGCGCACCGGGGGCGACGATCGCCGGTCCGCCGGTGATCGAACCGGTGAGCATCGGCCACGAAGGGTCGTCGAGCCTGATCACCGGGTCGTCGCCGAGCATGTCCATGTGGGCGGCGTGGTAGGCGCCCACGGTGCCAACGTCGCGCCAGTATCCCTGCATGGCGAAGGCGACGGCGGCGCCGTCATCCACCAGCGCCGGCAGCAGCCGCTCGCCGTAGTCACCGAGCGGACGTCCGCCGTCGGCATCGTCGTCTTCCATCAGCTCGCCAAGGCGTCGCAGGAGGGCCGGGCCGTCGAAGACGAACACCTCGGCACAGATGGCGGTCCCCGTCGGCTCGTCGGGCTTGTACTCGAAGTTCGTGACCGTGCCGTCGTCGCTCACGTCGACCCAGGCGACCCTGCTCGGATCCTCGTCGGCCCCCAGCTCGGTGGTGACGATGGTCAGCTCCGGTCGGCGGTCGAGGTGGTGTCGGACCACTTCACCGAGGTCGAGACGGTACACGTGATCGGCGCTCACGACGACGACCACTCCAGGGGCGAACTCACGCAGGAACGGCACCTGTTTGGCGATGGCATCGGCGTTGCCGGCAGCGAAACCGTCGTGTTGCTCACCCTCGAACGGCGGGAGGATCTGCAGGCCTCCGTGCGTGCGGTCGAGATCCCACGGGCGGCCGTTGGCGAGATGATCGTTGAGTGCGTGCGGCAGGTACTGCTCGATCACCCAGACGTCGTCGAACCCGCTGTGGGCCACGTTCGACATGGTGATGTCGATCAATCGGTACATCCCGCCGATCGGCAGCGCCGGCTTCGCCCGGCGAAGCGTCAGCGGTTCGAGCCTGCTCCCCGCTCCGCCCGCCAATACCATCACCAGCACGTCGCCGCGGGACATCATGCCCGATGATCTCCCCAGCGCCCGCCGCCACCAAACCCGGCTGCGCAACGTTGAGTGCACAGCGCCGCGAAAACACGGCTCTGTGCACTCGGAATCGATGATACGTACAGCCCCATGACCTCACTGCGGCCACTCATCGACACCAGCGCCGCCGACTGGGTGGTCGAGGGGATCGCCGGTCGCTTCGCCTACGACGTCGCCTCCGTGGTCCCGCCGGTGTTCGACGCCTACGCCCGGCTGCAGCACCCCTTCGATTCCGAGGCCGATCAGGACCCCGTCGATGTCGCCGGCCACCTCGAAGATCAGACCCTGGGCGTGCTCATCGACGTGCTCGCCCGGCATACGACGACGCCCGAACGGTGCTACTTCTGCCTATGGGACGGGTTCGGTGACATCCACGGGTCCCCGTCCGTGGCCGTCTGCTACGCCTCCGACGATGATGACGAGCCGGTTGCGCCGCCCACCATCCCGCCGGCGTTCGCGCAGGAGGTCATGAACGGCCCGCGGGTGGTGCTTCCCAGCCGTGAGTACCTGCTGTTCGAAGGGCCGCTGGCCGATGCCGGGCGGTGGGGTGCGGCAGACCTCGTGCCAGGCATGGAGCGGGACCCGATCAACAGTCCCAACCTGTTCTGGCCCGCAGATCGAGCATGGCTGGTCGCCACCGAGATCGACCTCCCGGCCACCTACGTCGGCGGCAGCGAGGCGTTGATCTCCGAACTGGTCGACGGACTACCCGACCACCACGATCTCGTCATTCGTCGCGCCTCCCCGAAGGACGGCCTGCCCGGCGACGTGTGACCGCCGAGAGACCGTGCCGGAAGGCGTCACACCGGGGTGCTACAACGCAGGTGTGAAAGACCCGACATTCGCCGTCGTCGACGTCGAGACCAGTGGTCTGTCGACTCGTCGGCACCGCATCCTGCAGATCGGGGTCGTGACCGTCGCCAGCGACGGCACCGTCGTCGACCAGTGGTGCTCGCTGGTCAAGCTGCGCTGGCGCTTCGCCAGGCTCGGACCGACCCGCATCCACGGGATACGCCGCCGCCAGCTTCGCAACGCGCCGACGATCGAAGACGCCATGGGCAACGTCAGCCGGCTCGTCACCGATCGGATCCTGGTCGGCCACAACCTTGCATTCGACGCCGAGTTCTTGGAGCGTGCCGCCCGCCAGTCGCGCTCGCCGCTCGACGTGAGCGGCAAGCTGTGCACGCTGTGGCTGTCGCGCTGGCTCGATCCCGAGCGCACCGAGACCCATCGCCTCTCGGACGTGTGTGCTCGCTATGGCGTGGCGCTCGACCGTCCCCACGACGCGCTCGTCGATGCCCTCGCCACCGCACAGGTGCTCCCTCACCTGCTGGATGGGCACGGCATCGATCTCACCTGCTCCACCAATCCGGCCTCGTCGCTGAGGCCGCTGTTCATGCCAGCGTCTCCGGCGCACCGCCGCTCAGGTCACCTGCGCCGGCTCATGCCTCAGCTGTAGCGAGCCCGGATCCGCGCCCGCACGTCATCGGCGACTGCGCGCCACTCGACGGGATCGATCACAGCCGCATCCGGTCCGAGTCGCACCATCAGTCGTGCCAGCCAGCGCTCGTCCGAGACGGCCAGGCGCACAATGCGAAGGCGTTCACCGTTGACGTCGGTTTCGAACGCATCGTCGAGCGGGTAGCGCTCGGTGACCCAGTACGCACGCGGGCGCAGGCACAGCGTCGTCCTGGCGATCGAGGCGTCCGAGAACCACTCAGCAGCGGCCGGTTGCTCGACTGGTTCGTCGAACTCGCCAAGACAGCGGTACGACTCGATGCGGTCGAGACGGAACGTGCGCGACTCACCCGAGCGTCGATCGTCAGCGGCGAGGTACCAGTTGCCGCGATCTGCGAACAGCCTGCGCGGCGTGACCACCCGCTCGGTCACCTCGTCACGAGTGGCCGACCAGTACACGAGCTCGAGCCGCTCGACGCGCCGCACGGCATCGGTCAGGTCGTCGGCGATCTTGGGTCGTTGCAGATCGACAACTACCGTGCCGCCGTCATCGCCGAGCGCGCTCGCCAGCTTCGCCAGGCCGCGCCCGAGTGGCCCTTGCGGGTCGGCACCCGGCAGCCCCATCGCCGCCCGCCCGGCAGTCAGCAGGGCGAAGCCCTCCGGAGCCGTGAGACGTAGCGGGCGGGTGAAGACACGCGGCACGCCCATGTACACCATGCCTTCGTCGACGAACACGTCGATCATCTCGTCGACGTACGGCGGCAGCCCGCACATCGACACCCAGGCGATGTCCGACTCCACGTCCTCTGGCGACAGGTCGAAGCGCTGTGCCACCTCATCGAGGGGTACCTCACCGCGCTCGATCAACCAGGGCAGCATCAGCAGCATGCGTCGCACCCGCTCGTCGGCGCGCCGCCGACCGGCGCCGCCGGCGGCCGCCTTGCCGCCGTGCGATCTGCGTCGCTTCAGTGCCGATTCGGCGACAGCGAGATCGATCTCACTGGACGCATCGAGCCACGCCACGATCCCGTCGCGCACGGAACGCGGTTCCAGCACCACTGCGGCGTCGAGGAAGCCGAGCACCCACGATCGGAACGCCCCCGCGTTGGCGCAGGGCACCAGCACGTCGACCCAGCCGTCGTCGCCGCGCTCCACGATTCGCGCGTCACCGAGCTCGTGCAGTGCCTCAGCGACCCGGTTGCTGGAGCTGTCGAGCCGCACCAGCGCAGTCGCGTCGGCGTCGGCGTCACCCGATGCAGTGAGTTGCTTCGGATCCGACGGCAGCACAGAACGCAAGTCGAGCTCCGGGCGGTCGAAGCTGCTGGCGTCCTCCGCTTCGACAGCGCCCTCGATGCGGTCGACACGAAACGTGCGCCGCTCACCGTGGCCGTGATCGAACCCGACCACGTACCAGAAGCCGTCGCGCAGCAGCATCCCCCACGGATCGACGCGCCGGGTGCGGCCGTGATACCGGAACCCGACCGAGGTACGGGCGCTCACTGCCTCGCGCAGCATCGGCAGCGCCTCGAGCGTCGGGATGTTCGCCCACACGGCGGTGTCGGCGTCGGGGGCGCCTGCACCGAGCTTCAGCAGGGCGTCGGTGCCGATCGGCGTGCCCGATCGGATCGCCGCCACCGCTGCTTGCAGGGCCCGCGTCTCCTCTGCGCTCAGCTCCAGGTCGCGCAGCTCGTAGCGATCCCGGTCGATCCGGTACGCCGTCCGCCCGGCGTCGGACCCTCCGAGGATCTCGGTCTCGATCGGCACGCCGATGTCACGCAGCGACGCCTTGTCGCGCTCGAACGC
>JACDHN010000034.1 GCA_013821025.1 Acidimicrobiia bacterium
TTTTGCCCTCCGCACAGGCGGCGGCGTCCGCAGGTGCCGAATCCGGTGGTGCCGAATCGGGTGGTGTCGAATCGGGTGATGTGGAATCAGGTGGCGTGGAATCGGGCGCCGTGGAATCGGGTGCTGTCGAATCGGGGGTCGTGGCAGCGGGTGGCGTGGCGTCGGATGGCGTCGTTCCAGGATCCCCGGTTGCCGACGACGTGACGGCGCTCGTCGGATCGGCGGCGTCATCGGAGTCTCCGCACGCGGCGAACGCCAACGAGGCCGCAACGGCCGCCGCCATCAACATGGTGCTGTTGCTGTGTCGCATTCGAGCTCTCTTTCTCACGCCGTGGCCAAAGGCTAATCGCCCACCCGTCGCCGTCCGGTGGCCGAGGACTGCGCCGTCGCCGCGATCGAGCGCGACGCTAGGGTGCTCAGGTGCGTGCGGGCCGACGCGAGACATCATGACAGTGCACGACCCGCTGGCCCGCCTCAAGCCCGTCAACCCAGAGCTCACGTGGCGCCAGTACCTGCTCGAGATGTGGGATCGCCGTGACTTCGCGGTCGCCATGCCGATGGAGGACCTGCGGGCCACCCACTCCAACACGCTGCTCGGCAACCTCTGGCACCTGGGCAATCCGTTGCTCAACGTCGCCGTTTACTACCTCGTCTTCGGGGTGATCCTCAGCACCAGCCGAGGTGTCGACAACTTCATTCTGTTCTTGACGATTGGCATCTTCACGTTCCACCTGACGTCGCGGTCGGTGCTCGGCGGCGCCACCTCGATCTCCTCCAACCAGGGGCTCATGCGCGCGATCCGGTTCCCGCGGGCGCTGCTGCCGATCTCGATCGTGATCAGCCGTCTGCTGACCTTCGGCATCGAGCTCGGAGTGCTGGTCGCCGTGACACTGGCGACTGGGGAGGGTGTGTCGCCACGCTGGCTGGCGGCGCCGTTCGTGCTCGGCGTGCACACGGCGCTCAACCTCGGCGGTGCGTTGATCGCCGCCCGGCTCAACGCCGCGTTCAGGGACGTTCAGCAGATCATCCCGTTCCTGTTCCATCTGCTGCGATATGTGAGTGGCGTGATGTTCCCGCTCGACCGGTTCCTTGACAGCTCTGGAGGTGAGTACCCGCTGATCCGCAGATTCGTCGAGCTCAACCCGATGGTTCCACTGATCGACCTCTACAGGTGGATGCTCATGGGTTCGGCGATCGACGTGGGCTCGGTGGTGCAACTCGTAGTCGTGTCTGCTGCGTTGTTGGTGTTCGGGTTCAGCTTCTTCCGTGGCGCGGAATGGCGGTACGGGCGGGCATGACGCCGGAAAGCCGAGATGTCAGCATCCGGGTGCGAGACCTGCGCGTCGACTACGAGGTCTTCGACGATCGACGCGCCGGACTCCGCCAACGGCTGGTCACGATGTCGGGCACGGGGCGGACCCTGGTGCACGCCGTGCGCGGTGTCTCGTTCGACGTCTGTGCGGGAGAGGCCGTCGGCGTGATCGGCAGCAATGGATCGGGCAAGTCGACGATGCTGGCGGCAGTGGCCGGGTTGCTGCCCCCGAGCGACGGCGAGATCCTGGTCTCGGACGAGCCAAAGCTGCTCGGCGTCGGCGCCACGCTGCTGCCACGGGCCTCGGGGTATCGCAACATCCGCCTCGGGTGTCTGGCACTCGGGATGTCGAACAACGAGGTCGACCAGCGGGTCGAAGAGATCATCGAGTTCACCGAGCTCGGTGAGGCCATCGACCGGCCGCTGCGCACCTACTCGTCGGGCATGCGTGCCAGGCTGCACTTCGCCATCGCCACCTCCGTCCACCCGCGGATCCTGCTGATCGATGAGGCCCTCGCCGTCGGTGATCGCCGATTCAGGAAGCGCTCCTCGAAGCGGATCGAGACCATGCTCGCCGGCGCCGGGACGGTGATGATGGCCACCCATGCGCCCGCCGAGATCCGCAAGCAGTGCAGCCGCGCCCTGTGGATCGAGCAGGGGGAGCTTCGCGCTGACGGACCGGCGGTCGAGGTGCTTCGTGAGTACCGCAGCTTCACCGGTTGAGCCCAGCCGTTAGCCGCCTGGCGAGCCGGACTGCGCCGCGTCCAGCGCCGACGCCACATCATCGCCGATGCCGACCAGACCGTCGGAGACCGCGGCCACGCCGTACAGGCGGGGTGCCGTCGTGGCGGCGGTGCCGGTGACGATGATCGGGCGCACCCACGCCAGCCCGCCGTCCACCAGCACCGGTGTCATCGGGCCGAACTGCACCCGCGAGCCGTCGACGTTGTTCAAACCCTCGAACACCCTGGCCAGCTCAGGATCGGCGTCGATCGCGCTCTGGGCCACCAGTGGCGTCGCCAGCTGCCGCCCGGCGTCGCGGTCGAAGGCCACGAGTCGGAGCCTGGTCGGCGAGTCGTGATTGCCGATCGCCAGCGCCGCCAGCTCGTTGCGCACCGAAGCGGCGTTGGTGGCGTCGCCGGGGCCGTAAGGCCGTATCGACACCCAATCACCGCCACTGTCGCCGCCGCCCGGCAAGAACATCCACACCGCTGGTGACGCTCCCTCACCCTGCTGGCCAACGCCGGACGACGCCGCCGGGGCGATCGACCACTCGTCGGTGCCGTTGAACAGGCTCTCGGGCGAGTCAACGTGGTATCGGCCGAGCATGGTGGTCTGCACGGTCATCAAATCGATGGGGTAGCGAAGATGGTCCGTGATCTCGTCGGGCATCGAGGACATCGGCTCGATCAGGCCGGGAAAGATGTCGATCCACGCCGCCAGGATCGGGTCCTCGGCGTCTTCGGCGCCTTCGTTGCCCTCAGCTGTGCGGTAGAGGTGCACGGTGCCGTCGTAGCCGTCGACGGTCGCTCTGACCGAGGCCTGGAGGTAGTTGAACGCGCCCCCTGCGAGGCCGCTGGAGCTCGACAACCCGGCGGTCGGTGCGAACTGCGAGTACGGATAGCGCGCCGACGTCGTGTAGCCGTCGGCCACCCAGATGATTCGGTCCTCGGAGATCACCGGGTATGGATCGCTGCCGAAGCGCAGGAACGGTGCCACCGCTTCGAGCCGTTCGACGACGCCCCGGCGATACAACAGCTGGGAGTCGCTGGTCAGCTCTGCGGAGAACAGCGGCTCGATCTCGTTCTCGGCCACCGACAACGCCAACCGGCTGAACCACGACTCGAGCTCGATGCCCGTCGAGCCCTCGAAGCGGGTGCCGTCGGACTCGCTCCGTTTGGTGCCCACGATCGCATACCAGTCGTCGAGGCCCTCACCGAAGTAGAGCTGCGGGCGACGAGGCGTCAACTCTGCTGCCTCCTCGAGGGCCGACGTGTCGGGACGCCCGTCGTTGGCCGGCACGTCGGCCGGCACCGTGACGATGCCGTCGCCATGGGTGTACACGAGATGTTCTTGCACCCAGCCTTGTTCTGGGAGGTCGCCGCGGCTGGCGTGACGCGCTGCGAGCATCACCGGACGCCTCACGCCGTCGATCTCGTAGCGGTCGAGGTGCACACGGGTGATGCGGTTCCCGGTGGTGCCCTGCAGCACCTGCAGCGGCTCGACGAGCTGGTCGGTGGTGAACAGTGGCACCCGCTCGACATCGGCCAGCGACGCGGCGTCGAGGTCGCCGGTGAGTCCGTCGACCACAGAGGCCCGCTCCACCTCGACATCGTCGAGTCCGTAGGCCGCCTTGGTGGCGTCGAGGTTGTGCTCGATGTACGGAAGCTGACGAGCGCCCTCTGCTGGCGTGACGACGTACTTCTGCACCATCGCAGGAACGACGGCGAGCAGCAGCAGGTGCAACATCGCCCAGAGACCGACGATCGTCAACGATGCTCGCCACCTTCCGGTCCGGCTTGCCAGCACCAGCGCGAAGCCGGTGGCGATGGCGACAACCGCCAGCACCCACATCGCCGGAGCGATCACCCGCAGCTCGACGAAGCCGGGGCCGTCGAACGCTCCGGTGCGGCTCGTGGCCAGTGACGGGCGCCGCACGAGCACGTAGTCCAGGGCGCTGACCGCTGCGAACGCCGCCGCGAGCAGGGCCAGGTGGGCGAGCGCAGGAGCCGACGATCGGCGGCCGCGCAGCGGCAGGCGGATGGCCCCGCCGACGATGTGACCGAACAACGAGATGATCGCCGCGGCGATCAAAAGACCGCGCAACCAGGTGCTGACCACAGCCAGGAACGGCAACCGGAACAGGTGATTCCCCAGATCGCCGCCCAGCTCGGGGACGTCCACGCCGAGCGATGGGCCGTTACGGAAGAGCAGCCACGTCTGCCACTCGTCCATCGCTGACGAGGCGATGCGCTCGGTGAGCACCACGGTGATGATGATCAGCAGCCATCGGTGCGCCGGGCCCATGCGCCGCACGTACCAGCGAACGGGCGTCGACAGAGGTGCGTCGTCGACCGGAGCGCTGCGCAGGACCGCACGGACCGACAGACCGATCGTCGTCGCCGTGATCAGCCCGGCGACAACCGCCAGCTGCAGCTTGGCGGTTGTCATGACCGACCAGATCGGGGCGTCGGTCACGCTGTCGTACCACCAACGATCGAGCACGACCGTGGCGCCGAGACGCGCAGCCCGGTAGAGCGCGTACAAGGCAACAACGATGATGGCGAGCAGCCTTTGGGCACGGGTCCGGCGCCGCAACCAGTCGACGATCGGGAACGGACGCGCCGAGGAGCGTGTGTGCATCGGGGGAGACCCTAGGCCGCAGGGGTCAGCGCACCCCGTCGACAGCAGTGCGTCGGCCGCCACTTGACAGTGAGACGAATATGTCTTAGTGTCTCAGCCATGCTCGACGATCAAGTCTTCGACGCCATCAAGTGCTGCTGTGAGCGCTGGGGGCTGTCGAAGGTGTCTGTCGACGACGTGGCCCTAGAGTCGGGCGTGTCCAGGGCGACGCTGTACCGGCTCTTTCCTGGGGGCAAGGACGCCATGCTCGAGGCCTACAAGGTGCGCGAGTTGGAGGAGTTCTTCGACCGCCTGCGCACCGAGATCGACAACGTCCACTCGTTCGAGGACCTGCTGGTCGCCGCCGTCGTGCACTCCACCCGCGATCTGCGCGCCGACCAGCACCTGGCGACGATGCTTGCCTCAGAACCCGGCACGATGATCGAGAGCCTGACGGTCGACAGCATGCCGCGCATCATCGAGGCCGCGACGTCGTTCCTGGCCCCGCTGGCCGAGCAGTACGTCGATCGGGCGACGGCCCGAGCCGCCATCGACCTGCTCTCGCGGCTCACGCTGTCGTACTTCCTGGCGCCGAGCGAGGGCGTCGACCTCGGCGACGCCGAGCAGGCCCGCCGATTCCTGACCCCATTCCTCACCGCATTCGTCAACCCTCCATCCCTCGTCTGACACCAAATAGGAGCCAACGCCATGACCGTCACCCATTCCTCCAACCAGGAGATTCTCGGCCGGGAGGAGCTCGACGACATCGAGGCCATCCTCGCCGTCACGAACACCGACGTTGACGAGATCGAGCACATCGTCAAGGACAACGCCGACGCATTGTTCACGTGGGACTACACGCTGGCGCGCCCGGCGCTGCGCAAGCTGTACGAGAAGTCGAAGAACAGCCAGTGGAACGGCGCCACCGACCTGGCGTGGGACACCCCCGTCGACATCGAAAAGGTGATCGCCGACGATCAAGCCAACGCTCTCGGGTTCGACACCGAGTTCTACGCCGACAGCGTCGTCGGCAACTGGGACGAAGCCAAGTGGCAGGAGTTCGGCATCGACCAGCGGCGCTGGATGCTCTCGCAGTTCCTCCACGGCGAGCAGGGCGCGCTGCTGTGCACGGCGAAGATCACCGAAACCGTGCCGTGGTACGACGCCAAGCTGTACGCCGCCCAGCAGGTGGTAGACGAGGCCCGCCACGTCGAGGTGTTCGGCCGCTACCTCGAGGAGAAGTGGGAGGGCAACTTCGTCGTCAACTCTCACCTGCGGATGCTGCTCGACGACATCATCGAGGACAGCCGCTGGGACATGACCTACCTCGGCATGCAGATCATGGTGGAGGGGCTTGCCCTCGCCGCCTTCGGGTTCATGCGCCAGCTCACCACCGAGCCGCTGCTGAGCCAGATGCTGCGGTACGTCATGGCCGACGAGGCTCGCCATGTGGCGTTCGGCGTGCTGTCGCTCAAGGAGGTCTACGACGGCATGAGCGACGCCGAGTTGAAGGATCGCCAGGAGTTCGCCTACGAGGCCGCCGTGCGCATGCGCGACCGTTTCTTGTCCCAGGAGGTGTGGGAGCTCCACGGCGTCAACCCTCGCGACATCGTGCCGGTCGTGCTGCAGGACCCGACGCGGGCGCTGTTTCAGCAGATGCTGTTCACCAAGATCGTGCCGAACTGCAAGAAGCTCGGCCTGCTCGACCGCAACGAGTCGTGGCTGCGCCACCGCTTCGAGGAGATGGGCGTGATCCAGTTCGAGGATCTCGAGGACACCGGCGAGGAGTACGCCAAGTTCGACATCGAGGCCACTGCCGAGCCCGTCGCCGGCGCCTGACCGCGAGTCGGCGGTAGGTCAAGGTTCCGCCGACGGTCAGGTCAGGGCGGCTGTACAGGCGGCTGCGCAGGTGGAGGCGGCGACTTGTGTGAAGCGACGCAACACTTCGGCGTGACGCACGAGCCGTTTCGCCTGATGGCGGGAACGACCACCACCGGGACCGAGCAGGATGATCGGGTCCTGGCCCCGGCCGGCGTCGAAGAAGGTCTTGGCTCGTTCTGCCAGGGCCAGCTCGACGCGCGGTACCTGGGACCGCGTTCGACGCAACGCCGAGGCCACTGGTCCTAGCTGGTCCTGGCGGCACGACGACGCATCCACCGTGGCCAACAGCGCGGTCGCTTGGTCGATGCGATCGAGGATCGACGAGCTTTCGTCACCGGTCGTGGGACCGGCTACGTCGACGGTGTCCTGCCGTATGGCATCGAGTTCGGTGACGCTCATCGTCTCGTCCTACGAGAGGAGATTGATCAGGGTCGACCGAACGGCCGAGGCGTGATCACCGGCTGCCGCACGTGGCCGGTGATCGATGCTGCACACCTTAGAGAAGGGGTGTGACAGTGCGACGACGTCCCGGTCGGTAGGTCGTCGTCGAAGTCACCGGCTGAGGTCGAGACCGATCGGGGAGATCAGCGGGACGTCGCCTGCGGCGACCACCGCGTCGGCGAGCGGCGTGACGGCGGCGAGCAGCTGTTCGATCTCAGCGTCGTCCAGCGTCTCGTACGCAGCGAGCGCCGACCGATCGGTGCGATCTTCGATGTCGGCCTTCAATGCCAGGCCTCGTTCCGTCAACTTGCCGGTCGCCGCCATGAGGCCACGGGTCTTGAGGCCCTCGGCCATGGCATCCCATTCGGCGTCGTCGTAGTCGCGTGCCCTGGCGAGCACCTCGCGTGGGGGCCCGCCTGCGGCCGAATGCACGACATTCGCCTCCCTTCCCCCGATACCGGCCGCGACGAGAGCTGCGACGTGTCCGTCGCCGCGGTGCTCGCGAAGCAGCGTTGCGGCGTGCCAGAGTGCAGCGAGTGGTTCCTCGGGCCAGGTGACGGCGAGGTTGGATGCGAACAACGCCCGACCTGCCATCGGCGCAGCGCGCGCTGCGCGGCCCGCCAAAGCGGCCGCCGTCGCCACGTCGGCGCTGTCGGCGACGTCCCCCAAGACCCGCCGCAGCGATCGTACCGATCCGCTGAGCCGAGCATCGAGAGCTGCGCTTGGTTCGGCGAAACTCCACGCATCGGGCAGCGCCTTTGTCACTCGCGCTGGCGAGAAGTTGTAGAACAACGCAGTCACCACCTCGGGTCCTGCGGGGCCGAGTGGCGCCGCACGGCCGGCGAAGTAGCCCATCCAGAACCCGCGGTAGCCGGCCGCATCGAGCGCCTCTCGCGCCTCGGGAGCGAAGTAGGTGACGACATGGATCGGTTCGAGCTGGCGCCAGATGTCGCGAGCCAGCTGCTGGTTCCGCGTCATCGTGCCAGTGTGCATCCTGCTCACACTGGTCGACGAGCCGTGTGGCGCCACCTGCGCACCGGCGCCGAAGGTCGTGCGGTCGATTGGTCTGATACAAGTGCAATACAAGTTCTGCTAGCGTTGAACGGGTGACGTGGAATCCAGATCAGTACCATCGCTTCGCGGAGGAGCGGGCGCGCCCGTTCTGGGATCTGATCGGCCTGATCGAGACCGATCCTCCTATCGAGCGCGCCGTCGATCTGGGTTGTGGCTCGGGTGAGCTGACGGCCGAGGCGGCGCGCCGCCTCGGCGTGTCGAAGATGCTTGGGCTGGACTCATCGCAGCAGATGCTCGCTGCCGCGGGAAAGCAAGATGACGGCCGCACGACCTTCGCCGTGGGGGATTTGTCCACGTGGAGCGATGACGGCGCCGTCGACCTGGTGCTGGCCGCCGCCAGCCTTCAATGGGTCCCCGATCACGTCGACGTGCTTGCCCGATGGACCGCGTCGTTGGCAGCGGGGGGACAGCTCGCCGTGCAGGTACCGGACAACGGCGTGCATCCGTCGCACCAGATCGCCACGGAGCTGGGCCAGGTGGAGCCGTTTCGATCGGCAATGGAGGGCGACGTGCCCGTCGACCCCACCGTTGCCAACGTGCTCGAGCCTCAGGAATACGCCGAGACATTGTTCGAGCTCGGCTACGAGCGCCAACTCGTGCGGTTGCAGGTCTACGGCCCGGTGCTCGACTCGACGAAGGACGTGGCTGAGTGGATGAGGGGCACGAGCCTGACGCGCTACTTCGCCCGCTTGCCCGAGGCGCTGCACGAGCCGCTGGTGGATGAGTACCGGCACCGGGTGGTCGCGCAGCTCGGGGACCGCAGCCCGTACTACTTCGCGTTCCGAAGGATCTTGTTCTGGGGACGGCGACCCGGCTGACGTACCATGCGGTGATGGCACGATTCGGACGGATGATGACGGCGATGGTGACGCCGTTCGACGATGACGGCGACCTCGACGTGGACGGCGCGGCGTCGCTGGCGCGGTGGCTGCAGGAGCAGGGCAACGAGGGTTTGGTGGTGTGCGGCACCACGGGCGAGTCGCCGACCCTCACCGACGACGAGAAGCTGAGCCTGTTCGAGGTGGTCAGCGAGGCGGTCACCGTGCCGGTGATCGCCGGCTCGACCGGCAACGACACCGCCCATTCGTGCCATCTCAGCATCGAAGCCTCCAAACGGGGCGTGGCAGGCATCCTCGCCCTGTGCCCGTACTACAACCGGCCGTCGCAGGCCGGCATCGAACGGCACCTGCAGGCCATCGCCGGGGTCACCGAACTGCCGTTGATGATCTACGACATCCCGATACGCACCGGACGCAAGATCGATACGGCGGTGCTCAACCGCCTGGCGCACGAGGTGCCCAACGTCGTTGCCGTCAAGGACGCCACCGCCAACCCCGCCGAGACGGCCCGGCTGATCGCCACAGCTCCGGACGGGTTCGAGGTGTACAGCGGCGACGATGCGTTCACGCTGGCACTGCTAGCGGTCGGTGCTGTCGGCACGGTCAGCGTCGCAGGCCACTGGGTCACCCCCGTTCACGTCGAGATGCTCGACGCCTGGGAAGCCGGCGACACGGCCGAAGCTCGCCGGCTGAACGCCGTGATGCTGCCCAGTTTCGCCTTCGAGACCGGCGACGACTGCCCGAACCCCGGACCATCCAAGGCGATGCTGCGCACCCTCGGGCAACCGGCCGGCCATTGCCGCCCACCGATGGGCCCGGATTCCGACGGGCTCGAGGACGAGGCTCGCCGCATCTACGAGGCGCTGCAGGTGGCCCGTGGCTGAACCGTCATACAGCGGGGGCGGCGCCCCCGCGCCCCATCGCCGTGCGGCTCCCTCGCGGTCGGGCGCCCGGACGGCGTCTACGACGCCGATCCGCATCGTCTTCCTCGGCGGCCTGGGCGAGATCGGCCGCAACTGCATGGCCATCGAGCAGGGCGACGGCGATGCCCGCCAGATCCTGCTCATCGATTGCGGGCTGATGTTCCCGGGCCCCGAGATGCGCGGCATCGATCTCGTGCTCCCGGACTTCTCGTACCTGATCGAGCACGCCGACAAGCTCGTCGGACTCGTCGCAACCCATGGGCACGAAGATCACATCGGTGGCATCTCGTACTTGTTGCGCGACGCCTCGTTCCCGATCTACGGATCGGCGCTCACGTTGGGCCTGGCCCGCAACCGCATCGAAGAAGCGGGCCTGCTCGACAAGACGGAGCTCGTCGCCGTCGCCGACGGGGCCCGGATACGGATCGGGCTGTTCGACGTGGAGTTCGTGGCGGTGACGCACAGCGTTCCGCACGCCCACGCCATCATCGTGCACACTCCTCAGGGCGCCATCGTGCACTCCGGCGACTACAAGCTCGACTTGACGCCCGTTGACGGCCGGCACACGGACCTGGCGCGATTTGGCGAGCTGGCCAAGACGTCAGGTATCCGGCTGCTGATGTCGGACTCGACCAACGCCGAGGAGCCGGGGCACGCCCCGAGCGAGACGAGTGTCGGCGGCGTGCTGCGGTCGCTGTTCGCCGCCAACCGCGGTCGGCGTGTCATCACCGCCAGCTTCGCCAGCCACCTGCACCGCATCCAACAGATCGCCGACGCCGCGATCGACAGCGGCCGCAAGGTGGCGACACTCGGCCTCAGCATGCGCAAGAACGTTCGGCTCGGGATCGAGCTCGGCGTGTTGTCGATCCCGGAGTCATCACTCGTCGATATCGAGGACATCGCCGCCTACGAGCCTGGCGAGATCTGCGTGATCTCCACAGGCTCCCAGGGCGAGCCGATGTCGGCGTTGTCGCTGCTGGCCAGGGGTGAGAACAAATGGGTCAAGCTCACCGACACCGACACCGTGATCCTGTCCAGCCACGCCATCCCCGGCAACGAGATGAACGTGAACCAGGTCATCGACGGGATGCTACGGGCCGGCGCCGACGTGGTGCACTCTGGCGTGTACGACGTGCACGCCACAGGGCATGCGCAGGCCGACGACATCAAGACCTACCTCTCGGTGCTGCAGCCCGAGTGGTACATCCCGATCCACGGCGAGTTCCGCCACCTCGTGGCGAATGGTCGGCTCGGCGAGGTGATGGGCGTCCCTCGCGACCGGATCCTGGCTTGTGAGGATGGCGACGTGGTGGAGCTCACCGATCGCGGCGTGGCGCGCACCGGCCGGGTGCCGGCCGGCTACCTCTACGTCGACGGCATCGTCGGCGACGTCGGGTCAGGTGTGCTGCGCGACCGGCGCGTGCTGTCCGAGGAGGGTGTCGTCGTGGTCGTCGTCACCGTCGACACCCAGACCGGCAAGGTGCTGACCGGCCCCGAGATCATCACCAGAGGATGGGTCTACGCCCCGGAGGCCGAGGCGCTGCTCGACGAGGCGTGCGACCGGGTTGCCCAGACGGTCGAGGCGTCGCTGGCGAACGGCGTCAAGGACGTTGAGGCCTTGGAGCTCGATGTCCGGCGCGTGGCGCAGAAGTTCGTGAACGAACGCACGAGGCGGCGCCCGATGATCGTGCCCGTCGTCATGGAAGCGTGACGCCCCCAGGAACGGCCGGGGCCGCCCGAGTGCCCGTCCCGCCAGCGACCTGATCGGTAACGTGGCAGGCGACATGGCCACCTGGGGTCGACGCAACGACCGACGACGAACACCGAGCCCAAGGACGCCTGCGCGGACCGAACGCGCGTCACGGACGACGAAGCAATACCCGGTCACCGAGAAGTCGGAGCTGCGCAACGCCGTCGAAGGCCGCGAACACGACTTCATCGGGTTTGGACTCGTCGCCGTCGGTGTGCTCCTCGGTCTTGCCATCTACTTCGGGCTGGCCGGACCGCTCGGCCGGGGCATCGAGATCGTCATCGGCTGGTTCGCCGGGCTCGGCCGCTTTGCCGTCCCAGTGGCACTGATCGCCGTCGGCGTCGCCTTCATTCGCGACGGCAAGGCGGCGGCGCCGGTCCGTCTGGCCCTTGGCTGGATGCTGCTTGCCGCAGCGGGTCTCGGCCTGCTGCACCTGATCAATGGGCCGGATCGCGTGACGGCCAGCTTCGATGCCGTCGGAGACGCAGGAGGGTGGGTCGGGGCGCTGCTGGCCGAACCGCTGAGGGCTTTGCTCGCTGTTGCCGGAGCCGTCGTCGTGCTGGTGG
>JACDHN010000215.1 GCA_013821025.1 Acidimicrobiia bacterium
CGTGATCGGCTACAACACGCCACTGCACTACGCTCCCGACCCGACGCAGAACGCATTGGCCGGGTTCCACAACCACCTCGTGATGCAGGCCGGTGCCTACCAGAACGCCACGTGGGTGGTCGGCGTGGCCAAGGGCGGCATCGAAGAGGGTGTCGACTCGCTGGCGCAGAGCGTGATCGTGGCCCCGTCCGGTCAGGTGGTCGCCCAGTCCGTCACGATCGGCGACGAGTTGATCGTGGCCCGGTGCGACCTCGACTTCTGCGCCACCTACCGCACCACGGTGTTCAATCTCGAGCTCTACCGGCGGCCCGAGATGTACCGCCTGATCACCGTGCCTACTCAGAACCTGGAGAGCTCATGACCACATTCACGCTGAACGGGACGCCGGTCACGGTTGGGGACCATGCTCACCTGCTCGACGCCCTGCGCGACGAGCTGGGCGTCACGTCGACCAAGGACGGATGCGCGCCTTCGGGGCAATGCGGTTGCTGCACCGTCCTGGTGGACGGGAAAGCTCGTGTGGCGTGCGTGACGGCGCTCGACAAGGTGGAGGGCGCGACGATCACAACGCTGGAGGGCATGGAGCCTGTGGAAGTCGACCGCTACGCCAGCGCCTTTGCCGCGTACGGCGCACTGCAGTGCGGATTCTGCACGCCGGGCATCGTCGTGCGGGCCAAGGCACTCATCGACCGCAAGGGCGCCAGCCTCGAGCGGGGTGACGCGGCCAAGCACCTGGGAGCCCACCTGTGCCGGTGCACCGGGTACGTGAAGATTCTTGACGCGGTCGAGTCACTGGCGAGGGGCGAGATGTGCGTCCCCGAGCCGCTCGGCGGGATCGGTTCGCGAGGTCAAAAGTATGAGAGCTGCGAGCTGGCAGTCGGGCGCCGCCCGTACGTTGCCGACCTGGCGCCCGCTGGTTGCCTGCACGGCGTGCTGCGACTGGCCGACCACGCTCGCGCCGACGTGCTGCGGATCGACGTCGAGGCGGCGCTGACGATGGTGGGCGTGCACGCCGTGTACACCGCAGCCGACGTGCCTGGCGAGCTGCGCGTTGGGTTGATCCACAAAGACTGGCCGGTGATGATCCCAGAAGGTGGGCGGACGTCGTACCTCGGCGACGTGCTGGCCGTCGTCGTCGCCGAAGATCCGGTGACGGCTCGGCGGGCCGCAGCGGCCGTGGACGTCGCCTACGACGTGCTGGCGCCGATCGTCGACCCGGTGCGGGCCATCGACGCCGACGACGCAGTGTGGGGACTCGACGGCAACGTGCTGTCGCGGTCGGCGTACACGCGAGGCGACTTCGAATCGGCCTTCGATGACGCCGCACATCGGGTGCACGAGGTGTTCCAGACCCAACGCATCGAACACGCCTTCGTGGAGCCGGAGTCGACCCTGGCCGTTCCCACCGCCGAAGGCCTCCACGTTTACTCGGGTGGCCAGGGTGTGTGGGACGATCGCAACGACATCGCTCGCGTCTTGGCCTGCGAACCCGAACGCATCATCGTCGAGCTGGTGTCCAATGGCGGGGCGTTCGGGGGCAAGGAGGACATGTCCAATCAGGCGCACGCCGCTCTGGCGGCGTGGCTGTCAGAGCGACCGGTCAAGGTGACGCTCTCGCGCGAGCAGTCGTTGCTGATGCACCCCAAGCGCCACCCGATCCGCCTCGAGTACTGGGCCGGGTGCGACGCCGACGGCGTCGTCACGGCACTCAAGGTGCGGGCACTCGGCGACTCTGGCCCGTACGCCTCTGTGGGCATGAAGGTGCTGGAACGGGCGGCCGGCCACGCCTGCGGTCCCTATGCCATCTCGAACCTCGACGTCGCCTCCGTGGCGGTGCGAACGAACAACCCGGTGTGCGGCGCGTTCAGGGGCTTCGGCGCCAACCAGGCTCAGTTCGCCATGGAAGGGGTGATGGACCGATTGGCCGAGCAAGTCGGGCTCAGCGGGTGGGAGATGCGCTCGCGCAACGTCGTCGGCCCCGGCGACGTGTGGGGGCCCGGCCAGATCTTGGACGGCGGCGCTGCAGGCGCCCGCCAGTGCCTCGACGCCGTGCGCCCCGCCTACGACGAGGCCGTCGCCGCCGGCAAGGCCGTCGGTGTCGCAGTCGGGCTCAAGAACTCCGGGCTCGGCAACGGGTTCGTCGAGATTGCACGCGCCGTCGTGCGCTTCCGGGCGGACGGCAAGGTGGAGGTGCGCCACTGCTGGACGGAGATGGGCCAGGGCATCCACACCGTCGCCGTGCAGGTCGCGGTGGAGGAGCTCGGCGTGGACCCAGACGACGTCATCGTGCTCGTCGACACGAGCCGTGAGCTCGGGGCAGGACAGACCACCGGAAGCCGGGGCACGCTGATGGGCGCCGGTTCGATCGCAGAGGCCTGCCGGGCCGCCGAACGCGACGGTCGGCGGCCAGACGTGGACTATGAGGGCAGGTACGTCATTGACTGGACGAACAAGATGGATGATCCGGTAGAGCACCCGGTGATCCACTCGACGTTCGGGTTCGCCTGCCAGATGGTGATCGTCGACCCGGAGACCGGCGCCATCGAGCGCGTCGTCGCCGCCCACGACGTCGGTCGAGCCGTGAACCCGCAGCTGTGCGAAGGCCAGATCGAGGGCTCGGTGCACATGGGACTCGGCTATGCGCTCACCGAGGGATTCCCCGCCGACGAGGACGGACGCCCGATCAACACCACGCTGCGCCAGCTGGCGATCATCCGCCCGAAGGACATGCCGCCGATCGACGTGATCCTCGTGGAGGCGCCGCAGCCGAACGCCCCCTACGGCATCAAAGGCGTCGGTGAGATTGGGCTGGTCCCGACGGCGGGGGCTGTCGCCGCGGCGCTGCGCGCCTACGACGGCGAGTGGCGGACCGAGCTTCCGATGCGCAACGACGCGAATCGGGAGCGCCGGTCAGCGTGGGTGTGAGCGAGCGCAGCGAACGATCACCCGCCGGTCGATTCCACTTCACGTTCTGGGCGTCAATCCTTTCAGGGGCTGACAGGATCGACGCCCAGAAAGAAGTGGGCGCCGGTCTAGCGCCTGCGGTTGTGGGGCACGTGCACGGTGGCCGTGTCGAAGACCGTCTGGCCGTCGGCGACGATTCGCGCGTACAGCGTGTAGGTGCGGCCCTGCCGCGAGAACCGCTCGGCTCGGAGATCCACCACGCCGCCACCTCGGAGGATGATGTCGATCGGGCGGTCCTTGCGTCCGAGCCGCCCGTCGGCCTCAGACGACGTTCCCCGGTACACAGTCACGTCGGCGTCGCCGGCGGTCACGCGCACGGTGCGGTACTTGTGGTTCGGCGGCCACAGACGATCCGGCGTGGCGATGGCGTCGGCGAACCCGCTGTCGAGGCCGAAGCCGGTGATCAGCGGGTCGTGGTCCGACACCCGGAACTCATCGGGGGCGTAGAGCGACGCCACGTGGCCGGCGGACTTGAACTCGGTGTTGTAGTCGAGCACGCTCGGCTCGTCGGCGTTGATGTGGTAATCGGCGGCACCCGTGATCTGCGGGAACAGCGAGGCCGTGGCCATCGCGTAGTCGAGCGTGCCCCATTGACCGTTGAACACGTACGAGTAGCCGTCGCCGAGGGCGGCGCCGACGTCGACGTAGCCGGCGTTGACGAGGACGTCGATCGGGTCCTCCTTGGCATAGGAGTTCAGGTCGCCGACGATCAGGAAATCGTCGTCCGCGACGCCGGTCGGATAGGCGTTCAGCCAGTCGGCCAAGGCGCCGGCGGCCGAGGAGCGCGTGGCGTTCCAACAGGCCTGGCCGTCACCTTGGTCCGCATCGGCCCCGGTGGCATCCCCGCAGCTCTTCGACTTGAGGTGGTTGACCACGACGGTGACGACCTCGCCGGTGTCGTTCTCCACGAACGATTGGGCCAGCGATGGGCGGTTGCGGCTGGAGTCGAACCGGGGGTCGACCCCAGAATCGATGATCGCATGGTCGCCGGTCGGTGTGACCGCGGCTGGCCGGTAGATGATGCCGACCTTGATGGCGTCGGTACCGATCGTTCCGGTCTCGATGTAGTCGTAGGTGCCGGGCCCTGCCGTAGCGTTCAGCCCGGTGACGATGTCGACCAGCGGCTCGACGCCGCTGGTGTTCTCCAGCTCCACGAGCCCGACGACGTCTGCGTCGAGCTGGGAGATCGCCCGCAGCAGCTTTGTCCGTTGGCGCTGGAGCTCGGCCTCGGTGTTGGCACCGCGGCAGTCCTGCTGGTTGCCGGTCGGACCGCACTTGTTGGTCCCGGCGTCGAGCGTCAAGAAGTAGTTGAGCACGTTGAGGTTGGCGACCTGCATCGAGCCACCGACGTCGGGACGGCCGCCGGGGCGGGGATTGGTCGGCTGGAACGCCGGGATCACACCTCCGGCCACGAGGCCGCTGTCGCTGAGGTCGCCCTCGACGCGCAAGCGGTAGGCGTTGGGCGACGCCGAGTTGCCACCCCACGTGTACGTGAGCACACCAGTAGCGCCGGTGACCGTGTCGCCGCCGCGCAGCGTGTTGGTGGCGCTGAGGGGCTGGCCGCCCCGGCCGAGCACGATCGGGTCGGGGTTCTGGCGGTTCGTGGCGTCGTCGATGATGATCCGGTCGAGGTTGTTGGCGGCCTGCAGGGCGTTGGCCTCGGCACCCGGCTCGACGACGTTCGTCGGTTGCACCAGTCGCTCCTCGGACGACACCACGATCTGGCCGAAGCGACCGAGTTGGAAGTGCTCCGTGACGGCGAGCGTCTGGGCGAACGAGCCGAGCATGCCCTCCACCGACTCGAGCTGCGTGGACGACGTCAGGGGCAGGCTCAGCGTCGCCGGCGTGACGGGGACACCCGATGCCACCGGTTCGATGGCGGTGGAGCTGATCTGGGTCTGTCCCTGGAACTCACCGGCGGTGCCGGTCACCCGCACCCGATCCCCGAGCCCGACGGAGTCGGTGTCGCCGTTGAACACGAAGATGCCCTCGGACGTGAGCGGATCGGCGTCGTGGCTGCCGTCGGCCTGCTGCACGTAGAAGCCGCGCAGCGTCGGGGACAAGCCCTCGTAGTCACCCACGACGACACCCTCGACGGTCACCGTCTCGCCCGTGCAGGGCGTGGCGGTGCCGGGTCCCTGGACGGTGCCGATCGGGACGACCGCGGGAGGCGCCGGGCAGTTGAGTGGGTCGGGAGGAC
>JACDHN010000216.1 GCA_013821025.1 Acidimicrobiia bacterium
GTCAACGTCATCGCCGACCAGGTCGGGTTCGGGCTGCACACGGCTTGGGGCGCGGTGATCCTTGCTGCTGGCGCAGTCGGCGCCGTCATCGCCTGCATCCGCCGCCCGGCGCTGCACGTTCCGCTCGTGGCGCTCACCGTCGGGTCGGGGCTGATGGTCGGCACCCACTTCCGGCTCATCCCCCGCTACTACTTCCAGATCACGCCGTTCGTGCTGCTGTACGCAGCATTCGCCGTGATCGCCGTCGTCGATGTCGTGGTCGGCGCCCTCCCGGAACGATCCACGCCCAGTCGGAGCGATGGACGAGATCACGCCCAGACGGGGGTCTGGCGAAGCGTGGTGGGGTGGGGGTTGGCGGTGGTGCTGATGGCGGCGCTGCTGCCGGCGAAGGTCAACGGCCTGCGCCAGCAGATCGACGACATCCAGGCGGCGAACGGCACTGACGTCCCGCAGTACGGGCCCGACCATCCGCAGCTGCAGGCCATCTTCGGCGCCGTCGAAGGCGAGACCAGGGCCGACGATGTCGTCGGCTTCTTCCGAGCCCGCCTGATGACGCTGTACACGGATCGCCGGACGCTGCAGACCACGAACCTCGAGGTGATGGCCCGGAACGCCGACTACTACGCCATGCGTAAGAACAGCGTGTACTCCCAGCCTGCCGTCACGGATCTCGGCGCCGCGAGGTACGGCATGACAGCGGTGTGGCAGGACGCCAACTGGATACTGTGGCGCTTCGAAGACGTTCATGATGCGGCCGCCGAAGCGCCTGGAGGCGCCGGCGTGCCAGATCCCGGTCTTGACCTCTGAACGACGCGTTCTCGCTGTCCCGTCAGGTGGTTGAACCCAGGAAGTAGCCTGCTTCCAATGTCCGTGACCGACGTCGCCAGTGACGGCTGTGATGTCAGCGTCGTGCTGCCGATCTACAACGAGAAGGGCCACCTGAGGGCCGAGATCGATCGCATCCGAGCTGCCCTGGAGCAGTCTCCGTACACCTTCGAGCTGATCGTGGTCGATGACGGCTCGGACGACGGCTCCGACCACGAGCTGGGGCTGCTCGAGGACATCCGTTTGATCCGCCACAGCACCAACAAAGGATCAGGAGCGGCGCGACGCACCGGCACGACGGCCGCCTGCGGACGGATCGTCGTATGGACCGACGTCGACATGACATATCCCAACGATGAGATCCCGGCGCTCGTCAAGGAGCTCGATGGGTATGACCACGTCGTCGGGGCCCGCCGAACGGAGGAGGGCACGCTCCGCCTCCTGCGCGTGCCGGCCAAGTGGTTCATCCGCAAGTTCGCCAGCTACTTGACGGACACCGACATCAAGGACCTCAACTCCGGCCTACGAGCCTTCCGTCGCGACGTTGCGATGCAGTACGTGCACCACCTGCCGCATGGTTTCTCATGCGTGACGACACTCACCATGTCGTTCCTGTCCAACGGCTACAGCGTGCGCTACGTGCCCATCGACTACTTCCCTCGCGCTGGGCGCTCCAAGTTCCACTGGTGGCGAGATACGAAGCGCTACCTGCTCCAGGTCGTGCGCATGGCGCTGTCGTACAACCCGTTGAAGGTGTTCTTGCCGATCGGCCTGCTGCTCCTGACAGTCGGCGCCGGCAAGCTCGTGTACGACCTGATCGACAAGGACTTCCGACTCGCCTCGAACACCCTGCTGATCCTCATGGCGGCGCTGCAGGCAGTCACTGTCGGGTTGCTCGCCGACCTCGTCGTGCGCGCCACGAAGGACCGCTCCCAGGTCCCCCCCGCATGACCAGCACCATTCCCACGGGCAACCACTACGACAAGTACGGGTCCACGAACTCCATCGAGCAGCGCATGATGGCGAACTTCATGAAGTCGCTCGGCGAGCTGCTCGAGGGGCTGGCACCGAGGCGCATCCTGGAGATCGGCGTCGGTGAAGGTGAGATCGTCGAGCGCCTGGCGCAGCGCTTCCCCGGCACCGACATCATCGGGGTCGACCTGCCCGACGAGCGGCTGGCCGGCGAGTGGCGCCAGCGCCACCTTCCGGCGGTCTTCGCCGACGCCACGAAGCTGCCGTTCGATGACGGCACGTTCGACCTGACGCTCGCCATCGAGGTGCTGGAGCACATCCCCGTCCCCCAGCAGGCCCTGGACGAGCTGGCGCGCGTGTGCCACGGCACCGTCATCCTCTCCGTACCGTTCGAGCCGATCTGGCGCATCGGCAACATGGCCCGTGGTCGCTACCTGAAGGAGCTCGGCAACACGCCTGGCCACGTGAACCACTGGACGCGCCGCGGGTTCCGCAAGTTCGTGGACGCCGAACTCACCGTCGAGTCGCAGCGCTCCCCGCTGCCGTGGACGATGCTTCGGGCAACGACCCGGACAGGATCGGCCGACGTCGTCGCCGACGGGAACGAACTGCGCGATGAACCGATCCCTGGCAGCCGCTGCGATGGATCGCGCTGAGACGGCGCTCGCCGCCTACTACGACCACGAGGCGCAGGCGAGATCCAACCGCGCCCTCGATCCACGACGGATCGTTCTGCGAGATGAGTTCGTGGCGATGCTGGCCGCCGAGGGACGCAGCCGCGTCGTCGAGGTAGGCACGGGTCCCGGCCGAGATGGGGCAGCCTTCATCCAGGCCGGTCTGCAAGTCGCAGGCGTGGACATCTCCTCGGAGCATGTGCGCCTCGCGTGCGCCGCCGGCGTGGACGCGGTCTGCGCTTCGTTGTTCGACCTTCCGTATCCCCTCTCGTCGTTCGACGCCGGGTGGACGATGAGCACGCTTGTTCACGTCGAGGACGCCCGGTTCCACGCGGCGATGGATGCGATCTGCTCCGTGCTCCGAGAAGGCGCTCCGCTGGCAGTGGGGCTCTGGGGAGGGCTCGACCACGAGGGTGTGAGCGACCGGGACGAGATCCTGCCGCCGCGGTTCTTCAGCCTGCGGACCCATGCTCGTACCCGAGCGATGCTCGGACAACACGGCGAGGTGGAGCGCTTCGAGACCTGGCCGTCGGATCGCGCCGGCGGATGGGAGTACCAGTGGGCAGTGCTGCGTGTCCGTCCCGGCGCGTCGTCGTAGGTGTCCGTGTGCATCGGCGCATGATGTCATGCGTCTGCGCATGATACGATGGCGCAATGCCGAAGACGATCCAGATTCGCGATCTCGACGACGAGGTGTACCTCGCCCTTGGCCGGCGGGCAGCCGACGCCGGTGTCACGATCCCCGAGCTTCTCCGCCAGGAGGCGGAGCGCCTCGCCGCGCGCCCGACCGTGGCCGAGTGGCTGGAGCGGACTCGCCGTCGGCCGAGCGCGATCACGGCCGCTGATGTGCGCCGAGCCCTCGACGAGCATCGCGGGCGCTGGCCGGATGATCGTCGTTGACGCCTCCTGCCTGTTCGAGATCGTCGCCGACACGACGTCCTCGGGACCGATCGCCGCTCGCCTGGCAGCTGACCCGGATCATTCTGCCCCGCACGCAGTCGACGCCGAGGTGCTAGGTGTCATCCGCCGCTACTGGCTCACGGGCGCGCTCGACGACACCGCCGCGGCCCAAGCCGTCGACGATCTCGCCGATTGGCCCGGCGAACGCTATGGCCACAGCGCCCTGCTGCCACGGGCATGGGAGCTGCGCCGCTCGGTGCGCTCCTGGGATGCGCTCTACGTCGCCTTGGCCGAGGCACTCGACGCCACGCTCGTGACGACCGACGCCCGCCTCGCCGCCGCCGAGGGTCCCCGCTGCACGATCGACGTGCTCGACTGACGACACCCCCGCAACGATCTGGGCGCGATCTCTCGCAGATCACGATCTGGGAGCCGATATCCGCAGATGCTGCGAAGGATCGCGCCCAGATCGAAGTGCCGACGACTACGCCAGGCTGGACGTTCTGGGATACATGTCGGCCGGGTCGGTGAGGACGTTCACCAGGTAGGGGCAGTCGGCGGCGAACGCCCGATCCAGCGCCGGTCCGATCTCAGCCGGAGCCTTCACCGTCTCGCCTGCTCCGCCGAGGGCCCGCACCACTTCGTCGTATCGCGTCCCCGGGGCCAGGTCGCAGGCGACGTCCCAGCCGTAAATTGCCTGCATCGGGTGCTTCTCCAGCCCCCAGATGCCGTTGTTGCCGACGACGATCACCACGGGCAGACCGTGGCGCACGAGCGTGTCAACGTCCATCAGGCTGAACCCGGCGGCGCCGTCGCCGAGCAGCAGCACCACCTGCGACGACGGGCGCGCCACCCGGGCGGCGATGGCGTACCCGAGGCCATTGCCAAGGCAGCCATACGGGCCGGTGTCGAGCCAGCACCCCGGCTGGTACACCTCGATGAACTTGCCGGCGTACGAGGCGAAGTCACCGCCGTCGCAGATGACAACGGCGTCACGGGCCAGCCGCTGGCGCAACTCCCCGTAGATGCGGCTGGGTCGGACCGGCTCCGCCTCAGCGCCGAGCAGCTCGGCGTCGCTGGCAGCGGCGACGTCCTCGGCCTGGCGCAACTCGCTCACCCACGACCGCCGGGCCCCGGCATCAGCCGAGCCAGCACGGTCGGTCAGCATCCGCAGCGTGACGGGCAGGCGACCGGCGACGGTGAGCACGTCGACGTGCCCTGCCCGACTTTCGGGGTCCTCGATCATGTGCACGACTCGAGCCCCGCCGAAGCGACCGAACCCGAGCCGGAAGTCGAGCGGTGTCCCCATCACGACGACCAGGTCGGCCCGCTGCTTCACCACGCCGCGGGTGCGCAGGAACGCCAGCGGATGGTCGGCCGGGATCATGCCCCTCCCCATGCCGTTGAACAGGCAGGGCACTTCGGATTGCTCGACAAGACCCAACAGCTCGGCTTCGGCGCCCGACCAGTACACGTCGCTGCCGACCACGAAGACAGGACGCTCGGCTGCGGCCACCAACGCGCCCAGCTGACGCACGGTGTCGGCGTCTGGTTCGGGCCCTGCCGACAGCTCGGCTTCGTCGGGCACCTCGCCCTGCGTGGGCCCGAACACGTCGAGCGGGAAGTCGAGGAACACCGGCCCACGTTGCGGTGTCAGCGCCAGCGCCGCCGCCTGATGCACCATCGTCCCTGCGCTCGCAGGATCGGTCACCGTTGCCGCCGACTTCGTGATCGACGCCACGATCGGAACGTGGTCCAGTTCCTGGAGTGATCCGGCGCCCCAC
>JACDHN010000217.1 GCA_013821025.1 Acidimicrobiia bacterium
ACCACAACCCGCGGTATCCGTACAAACCGAGGATCCCACTCACGATCGTCGTCAACCCGGTGATCGAACCCGTCGACGACGAGCTGGTGGAGATCAACGAGGGCTGCCTGTCGGTGCCGAACCTGCGCGGCAACGTGATGCGCCGCGTCAACATCCGTGTGCGCTACCTCGACCGCGACGGCGTCGAGCACAGAGCGGTGAAGCGGGGTCTCACCGCTGGCACGTTCCAGCACGAGTGCGACCATCTCGACGGTCGCCTGTTCCTCGACCGCGTCGAGGACACGACGACGCTCACGACCTGGGAGCAGTTCGAGCGCTTCCACCGCGACGCCTTCGTGGAGCGGATCACCGAGTTCGTCGAGCGGGTTGGCTCCTGACCCGTGCCGGAGACGGCAGCGGCCACCTACTGGTGTGAGTTGGCCTGGCTCGGTGGGCAGCGCGCAGAACCGAACGTGCTCATCGCCGTGGACGGCGAGCGCATCGTCAGGGTCGAGATCGGCGGCGACCGATCCCCCGACGGCTCGATGCACCTGCCGGGGCTGACACTGCCGGCGTTCGCCAACGCCCATAGCCATGCGTTCCACCGCGCCCTGCGCGGCCGGACGCATCACGGCAGCGGCTCGTTCTGGACGTGGCGGGAGGCGATGTACGAGGTCGCCACATCGCTAGACCCCGACAGCTACTTCCATCTCGCCCGTGCCGTGTACGGCGAGATGGTGCTCGCCGGCGTGAGCACTGTGGGTGAGTTCCACTACCTCCACCACGGACCCCACGGAACGCCGTACGACGACCCCAACGCCTTCGGCCACGCCGTGATCGAGGCAGCGCGGGAAGCCGGCATCCGGATCACGATGCTCGACACCTGCTATCTCCACGGTGGGATCGGCAACGAACCCGACGAGACGCAGCGCCGCTTCTCGGACGGGGACGCCGTGCGATGGGCGCAGCGTGTCGAAGCGCTCGGCGAGCAGCCAGGGGTCCGCGTCGGTGCGGCGATCCACTCGGTGCGAGCCGTCGACCCGACAGCGATCGCGATCGTCGCCGAGTGGGCGAGCGAGCGTGACGTGCCCCTACACGCCCACGTCTCGGAGCAACCGGCCGAGAACGAACAGTGCGTCGACGCCTTCGGGGTGACACCCACGGAACTGCTCGACCGCCAGGGCGCGCTCAGTGACCGGTTCACCGCCGTCCACGCCACCCACGCCAGCGAGGCAGACGTGGGGCTGCTCGGCGACGCCCGCTGCTGGTGCTGCCTCTGCCCGACAACCGAGCGCGACCTGGCCGACGGCATCGGACCAGCACGCGCCCTGCGCGACAGGGGAGCCCGCCTCACGCTCGGCAGCGATTCGCAGGCGGTGATCGACCCGCTCGAAGAAGCTCGTGCCGTCGAGCTGAACGCCCGACTCACCACGCACGAGCGCGGTGCTCACGACGCGCCGGCGCTGCTGCGCATGGCCACAGAGCACGGGCACACATCGCTCGGCTGGCCGGAGGCGGGACGTATCGAAGCGGGCGCTCTCGCCGACTTCGTGACGGTCGGCCTCGACAGCGTTCGCACCGTGGGAGTGACCGTGGCAGACGCGTTGGAGACAGCCGTGTTCGCGGCGACGGCGAGCGACGTCAGCCACGTGGTCGTCGGCGGGCGGGTCGTGGTCGAGCACGGCCAGCACCGCACGATCGACGTCCCGTCAGCCCTGCGCGACGCCCTCGGGCACGTTGCTCAGGGAACGGCCCGCTGAGAACCGGGCGCAGATCGTTGCGGGGGCCGGAACGCTCCACGCCCAGAACGGAGTTTGGGAGAGATCGCGCCCAGAACGTGGCGGGTTCAGGCCTTGCCGGTCTGGCGCAGGACGGTGAGCGAGTCCCAGTAGTCGGTGCGTCGAACGATCAGGCCGTCGTCGACGTCGAGCAACATCGCCCCTCGCAGGTCGACGGGATGCCCATCGCTCATGGCCACCAGTCGGTAGGCGACGGCCACCTGATCGGCCTCGACGATGAGTCGCTCCACGTCGTAGCGAAGGCCGGGTAGGGACTCGAGGAAACCGGGCAGGCGGCCGATGTACTCGGTACGTCCCGTGCAGCTCTCGCCGAGCGCCGATGCATGGTCGTTCTCGAAGTCATCAGCGACGTGGCTGGCGATCAGGTCGGCGTCACCGGACGCGAAGGCGGCGAGGTAGGAGCGGACGACGTCGCCGGGGCTCACGTACTGCGCTCGCTCACGTACTGCAGTGGGGGCTGCGCCCCCACACCCCATCGCCGTCCGGCGAGCTAGCGCTCGCTCGCCCGGCCGTGCGCTCGCTGCGCTCGCTCACGTGCCCCAGACTTCGCGGGCCTTCTCGAACACGCCCTGATCGAACGAGAACTCGATCATGTTGCCATCGGGATCCCGCACCATGCAGACATAGCCGATCGGTACCGGCATCTGGCGTGTATCCATCGCCAGGCACCCTTCGCGTTCGGCGAGTGCCGCTGCCGTGTCGACGGCCTCACGATCGGGCAGCTCGATGCCCATGTGGGCGAACGGAGCGAGCACCTCCTGGGGAAACTCCTTGAACGGGTCGGTCTCCGGCAGGAACTGGGCGAGCACCAGGATGAACGGGCTGGCCGCCGACTCGGGCTGGCCGAGCCAGGCGCCGAAGCCCAGGTCGTCCTGGCGCTTGTCGAGCAGTCGCAGTGGCGTGTGGTGCTCGTACCACTCGATCGAGGCGTCGATGTCGGCGACGCGCAGGGCGATGTGCGTCCAGCGGGCCGTCTCGGGCCGCAACTCGTGCAGTGCTTCACTCACGGCTCCACCCTTCGGGGATCTGGGGATCATCGCCACCTTTGACCCACAGCACGAACACGTTGCCCCATGGATCGGTGAAGGCGGCGTTGAAGCCGTTGAACTCGGCCCAGAAGTGGTCCCGCCACAGCAACTCGGCACCTCGGGACGTGGCTTCGTCGAGGATGCGGACGATGGAATCGTCGTCGCTGACGAGCACCCACGCACGTGCCGTCCGTCCGTCCGTAGCGAGCGTCCGTGGATCTGCTCCCTCGCTGTCGGGGTGGGGACGAGCGTTTGCAACGTTGTAGATGCCCATGTGCAGGTTCCCTGTCGGCCCCTGCGACCCGTCGTCCACCTGGAAGTTCTGACCGGGGACGATGCGATGGAACACGCCCGCCGGGCGCCCTTCCACGTCCCAGCCGAACACGGCGGCATAGAACTCGGCGGCGGCCTCCGGGTCGGTCGAGGCGAAGTCGACGAAGATCAACGTGTTCGGGTACGCCATAGAGTCGGACGCTAGCAAAGGTCCGATGGTCAGACCATCCACACGCGGTGGACCCCGACGACGGCAGGCGCCGCAGTACGCTCCATGTTGGCCTGATGATAAGGCCACCCGCCAGCAGGGTCCAGCAGGGGAGGGACGCATGGTCGCCACCCGCGACATCGACGACACCAGGGTCGTCAATGCTTCGAACGTCGTGTTCGAGCCGATCACCCGAGAGACGCTCAGCGCTCAGATTCGCGATCGCTTGCTGGAACGCATCGCCGGCGGCGAGCTCGAGGCCGGCGCCCGAGTCCCGTCCGAACGGGCGCTATCCGACCAATTCCGCGTGGCCAGGACATCGGTGCGCGAGGCGATGCAAGGCTTGCTGTCGCTCGGTGTGATCGAGCGTCGCGGCAACCGCTGGTTCGTCGCCGAACGACTCCCCGATCTCAGCATCGACCGCGCCGACGACCGCAAGGAGTTCATCCGTCAGCTGTTCGAGACCCGGCGCGTGCTCGAGCTGCCGATCGTGGAGCTAGCGGCCGCCCGTGCCTCCGATGAGGAGCGGGCCGAGATCAAGGCGCTGTCGGATCGGTTCCACGAAGGGATGCCGCTCGAGCAGTTCCGCGAGCTCGACCGGGCGTTCCACTCCGCCATCGCCAGGGCGTGTGGCAATCCGTTGCTGGTCGAGGTGTACGGCAAGGTGCTGGCGCGGCTGTTTCGCTCCGAGGCGATCTCATCGCTGCTGTCCGATGTCGCCAACCGAGCAGAGGTCGACCTGATCGTGGCCCAGTCGGCGGCGATACACGCCACGATTGCCGTCGCCGTCGCCGACGGCGACACCGAGGGCGCGGTCGCCGCCGGCACGAAGCATCTGAACTCCGTCGAACAGGGCATGATCGATCGTCTCGTCTGATCGCGACTGGCGTTGTACGGCTATGGTCAGACCATCAGACCTACGGGGAGGATGAACTTGCCAGGGCTCTCCGAGCAGTACTGCCACTTCTTCGACGACGAGCAGTTCGAACCGACCGAGCGTGAGGGATTCCGACGCCGGGTGATCACGGGCGACGCCATGCAGTTGTGCTTCTGGCGGATCGCCGGCGGGGCGACGGGCTCGCGGTTGCACAACCACGAGGAGCACGAACAGCTCGGCGTGATCGTGCGCGGTGGGCTCGACTTCCGCATCGGGGGGGCCGACCCGCAGGAACGGGTCACGCTCGGAGAGGGCGACGTCTACCTGGCACCGGTCGGCGTCTGGCACGGCGACTCGGTGTTCCTCGGCGATTCGACGTACGGCGAGTGCTGGATCCTCGACGTGTTCGTCCCACCTCGCGACGACCTGCGAGCAGCCGGCGAGCCGGACGAGAGATGAGCGCGGACTGGCGGTTGGCCGTCGACATCGGAGGCACGTTCACCGACGTGGTGCTGCTCGAGGCCTCATCAGGCGCTGTTGTTGTCGACAAGACGCTCACCACGCCGTCCGATCCCCTGCTCGCAGTGCGCACCGGCGTCGGCCGGCTGCTGGAGCGTGCCGGAGTCCGCCCCACGGAGATCACGGCACCCATCGTCCATGCCACGACGCTCATCACGAACGCGCTGATCGAAGGCAAGACCGGGCGCGCCGGCCTCGTCACGACCGCCGGCTTCGGCGACACACTGCTGATCCGCGACGAGCATCGATACGACATGTACGACCTGCAGATCGAGTTCGCCGCGCCGCCGATCCCTCGCAACCTCACCTTCGAAGTGGACGAGCGCACAGTCGCCGGCGGCGACGTCCTGCACCCACCGTCCGCCGAGTCGCTGACGCAGGTGACTGCGTCGTTGCGGGCGGCGCAGGTCGAGTCGGTCGCCGTCTGCTTCCTCAACTCGTACGTCAACGCCACCA
>JACDHN010000218.1 GCA_013821025.1 Acidimicrobiia bacterium
TCCCCGGACTGATCAACGCCCACCAGCACCTCACCGGCGACCGCCTGATCCGGTCGGCCATCCCCGACAACCTCGAGCCGGGCCGGGCGATCTTCGAATGGGCGGTACCGGTGCACGCTGCCCACACGCCCGACGACGACGAGCTGTCGGCGACCCTGAGCCTCGTCGAAGCTGTCGGCAACGGGATCACGTACACCGTGGAGGCGGGCACGGTCGCCCACCCGGAGCGAGTCCTTGCGGCCTACGACGCGGTCGGAGTCTCGGGCACGCTCGGCTCGTGGGGATGGGACGTCGACGGCCAACCGTGGGCAGGGTCCGTGGCAGACGTCTTGGCCCGGCAACGCCACGTGCTTGACCTCGCCACCGACCATCCCCGCGTCGACGGCTGGATCACGCTCGTCGGGCACGACCTGATGAGCGATGAACTGGTGGTCGCCGCAAGCGAGCTAGCAGCGACGGTTGGGACGAAGCTGACGTTCCACCTGTCGCCGACGGGCAGCGACGCATCGAGCTATCTCGTCCGCACGGGGCTCCGACCGGTGCTGCACCTCGACGCGCTCGGCGCCCTCGGATCCCATGTGCTCATCGCCCACGCCGTGCACGTCGACGGTGCCGAATTCGGCGTGCTTCTCGATCGGGACGTCGCCGTCGCCTACTGCCCGTGGGCGTACCTGCGGCTCGGGCAGGGTGTGACCGGTGCTGGGCGCCATGCCGACCTCGTGGAGCGCGGTGGCCGCGTGGCACTGGGCTGCGACTCCGAGAACGCCTCCGACGCCATCGACGTTCTGCGCGCAGCGGCGCTGACGGCGGGCCTGGCGAAGGACATGCGCGTCGACCCGACGCGATTCGGTGCCCACGCCGCGCTCGAGCTGGCAACGATCGCCGGCGCAAGAGCGATCGGGATGGACCACGAGATCGGTTCACTCGAGGAAGGCAAGCGCGCCGATGTCGTGCTCGTGGACACAACCGGACCTGAATGGGTCCCGGCCTCACCCGATCCTGTGCTCCAACTCGTCTGGGCCAGCGACGGCCGATCCGTTGTGGACGTTGTCGCCAGCGGGCGTCATGTCGTGCGAGACGGCCACTGCATCACGGTCGACAGGGCCGACCTCGCCACCCGAGCCGTCGACCACCACCACCGCCTGCTCCACGACGCCGGCCTCACCCCCACTCCCCGCTGGCCCGTCACCGCTGCCGAAGTCCCCGAGGTGTGAGCGCTCGATGCCGACATCGGCCGTGTGGCTCACAGTTCGGCGAGTCCGCCCGCCGTGCGAGCGCAGCGTTGGGCGTGACGCTTCGGCCCCCGGGCTGTGAAGCGTGCGATGAGAGACCGCCGAGGGAAGCGCCAGCACGAGGCGGACAGCGAGTGAGCGCAGCGTTGGGCGTGACGCTTCGGCCCCCGGGATGCGAAGCGTGCAACGTAAGACCGCCGAGGGAAGCGCCAGCGACGAGGCGGACAGCGAGTGAGCGCAGCGAGCGAGCGCAGCGTTACGTGAGGCCGCGCACGAAGGGCTGGGCGAGCGCCCTCGGTTGGCGCACCCGGGTGGCGAACAGCAGCACGACAGCGATGGCGACGACATACGGCGCAACGTCGAGGATGACGGGGTCGATGCGGTAGCCCTGGACCGGAGTGGCCAGCGTCAGCGCTTCGACGAGCCCGAACAACACGCACCCGATCACTGTGCCGCGCAGTGTCCACCCGCCGAAGATGACGGCGGCGATGGCGATGAAGCCGCGGCCGTTGATGATGCTGGACTGGAACTGGCCAACCTGACCCAGCACGATGAACGCCCCGCCGAACCCGCAGGTGAGGCCGCACAGCATGATCGCCTGGCGTCGTCGAGCGTTGACGTCGATGCCCGACACGTCCGCCGACTGTGGGTTCTCGCCGACCGAGCGCACCTCGAGGCCCCAACGGGTACGGAACACGAGCCACCACACCGCAGGCACGAGCAAATACACGAAGTAGGCGGGCCACGGCCGAGCGAACAGCGCCTCGCCGACGAGCGGGATGCCCGACAACGCGGGCACGGACACCACCTCCGCCCGAGCCGGACCGAGATCGATCTCGGTGGCGAGGAAGGCGGTGAGCCCGAGCACCAGCACATTCAGCGCCAACCCGACGACGAACTGGTTGGCAGTCAGACGGTGGCTGAGGTTCGCCTGGATCAAGGCGATGAGTAGCCCGGCGATGCACCCGCCGACCAGTCCGGCGATCGACCAGGCGACGATCTCGTGACCGGCAGCGGCCCCGAACGCCCCGGCCAGAAGCATCGCCTCCACCGAGATGTTCAGCGTGCCCGCCCGCTCGGCCACCCACTCGCCCGCCCCTGCGAACAGAAACAGCACAGAGAGCTGGAAGGCGCTGACGTACAGCGCATCGGACGAGAAGATGTCGCCGAGGGCGTTGAACAGCTCCACGTCAGGCTGCCGCCTTCGCGCCGGCCAGCTCGCGCCGCCGATCCCGCAAGAAGATGATGGCGGGCGGCAACAGCAGCGCCAGCACGAGCAAGGCCTGCACGACATCGGTCATCTTGCGGTCGACGCCTGTGGACGCCAGGAAGCTCGATCCCGTCCGCAGCATGGCGAACACGACGGCCATCGGGATGGCCAGCAGCACCCGGTTGCGCGCCAGCAAGGCGACGAGCAGCCCGTCCCAGCCGAAGTTGCCCGAGTAGCCGAACGCAAGACGGTCGCCGGCGGCTCCACCGTGCAGCAGCAGGGCGCCGCCTGCCCCTGCCAGGAAACCCGATCCGACGAGCACAGCGGCGGCGACGGGCCGCCGGGCGATCCCGAACCGTTGCGCAGCACGCGGGTTCAGCCCGAGGACGTCGATGCGGGCGCCCAGGCGACTCCTCGTCACCATCCACGTGACGGCGACGGCCACGGCCAGGGCGATGATGACGCCGGAGTCGATCGAGTTGCCGAACAGCTCGACGTTGGGCAGGCGGGCGTCGAACGGGATCTGCTCGCCCGAGTTGATGTGATTGACGCGGCTCGTGTCGCGGTCGCCGATCAGCCAGTTCTGGCGCAGCCCGTACGTCATCAGTGGGAAGGCGGTGAACGTGAGCAAGAGCGTTGTGAGCACCTCGGGCACGTTGCGCCATGCCCGAAGTGCTGCTGCGATTCCGGCCCACATCGCGCCGCCGACGCCGGCGAACACGAGCGAGGCGACGATGACGAGCCAGCCTGGCCCCTGCAGCCGTACGGCGAGATAGGCGCCGAAGCAGGCGCCGATCAGCAGCTGGCCCTCCTGACCGATGTTCACGAGCCCTGCACGGGTGGCGACGATCGTGCCAACGGCGACCAACAAGAGCGGCGCCATGGTGGTCAGCGTCAGCCCCCAGGCGCCGGGCGAGCGCACGCTGCCGTCGAGCAGCGCCCCGCCGACTGCCGTGGCCGAGCCCCCAGTGGCGGAGACGAGGATCCCCGAGATCAGCAGCGCAAGCCCGATCGACACCAGATACAGCGCGACTGTCAGCGCCCGATCCGAGAGTGGCGCCGTGCGACCGAAGCGTGTGCGGGCGCCGGGCCCACTTGTCACAACATCGAGGGCCGAGGCGTTGACGAGCTCGTTGGCCATCAGACGACCGCTCCTCCCATGAGCAGGCCGATCCGTTCGATGTCGGCTTCGCCGCTGCGCACTTCGCCGACGATGCGCCCTCGGTGCATCACGACGATGCGGTCTGACAGATGGAGGATCTCCTCGAGCTCGCTGGAGATCAGCAGCACGCCGACTCCGGCGTCGGCCGTCGCTCTCAGCCGGTCGCTCATGAACTCGATGGCGCCCACATCGAGACCTCGGGTCGGCTGGGCGGCGACGAGCACGACCGGATCGCTCGACAGCTCGCGGGCCAGCACCACCCGCTGCTGATTGCCACCCGAGAGTGAGCGGAACGGGGCGTCGGGGCCGATGCACGAGATGCCGTACTCCTCGATCAGGCGCACGGCGTCGGCGCGCATCTGGGCCCTGTCGATGCGTCCCAGCCCTGCGCCACTGGCGAGCTTGCTCAGGTGCAAGTTGTCGGCCACGCTCAGGTCCAGCACGCATCCGGCGTCGTGTCGATCCTCGGGGATCAAGGCGACGCCGCTGGCGCCCATCACTCCCGCGTGTCCCGTCTCCACGAGGTGACCGGATACGACGACCGTTCCGCGATCGAGCGGCAACAGGTTGGCGAGCACGTCGGCCAGCTCCGCCTGCCCGTTGCCCTCCACACCTGCGACGCCGACGATCTCACCGGGCCACACGACGATGTCGACACCGTCGAGCATGGTGGATCCGTCGGAACGTAAAGCCACCGCGCCACGGATCTCCAATGCAGGGGATGTCTTTCGTGCGGAGGCCGATCCAGCGCTGCCGGTCGACCGTAGCTCCGAAGGTGGGGGGTTCCGAAGGGGAGAAGGTCTCCCTTCGCCGTTCGCTTTGGCGATCCCCAAGGCGGCCGCCTCGCTGCGAAGGGACACCGGTCGCCCGACCATCGCCTGTGCCAACGAATTGGCTTGCGCATCAGCGGTGGGCATGGAATCGACGACGCGACCGCGACGCAAGATGGTGACCACATCGGTCGCTCGGCGGATCTCGTCGAGCTTGTGGCTGACGAGCGCCACGGCCTTGCCCTCGCGCTCCACGGCGAGGCGCAACACATCGAAGAGTTGCTCGGACTCGCCGGGCGTCAGCACGGATGTCGGCTCGTCGAAGATGACGATGCTCGGATCACGCCGCAGGCACTTGACGATCTCAACTCGCTGCCGGCGACCCGCCGAGAGGTCGCCGACCCTGGCGTTTGGATCGACGGTCAGCCCGTAGCGTTCGCCGATGTCGGCGACGAGCTGCCGGGCAGCGCGAGGATCGAGCCGGCCCCGCTCGCCGAGCACCACGTTCTCCCACACGCGCAGCTCGTCGACGAGGCTGAAGTGCTGGTGCACCATCCCGATGCCGAGCTCGGCCGCTCGTCGCGGGTCGTCGATGCGTACTGTTCGACCGCGTATGGCGATCGTGCCCTGGTCGGCCTGCACCAGCCCGATCAACATCTTCATCAGCGTCGACTTTCCGGCGCCGTTCTCACCGAGCACACCGTGGATCTCGCCGCAGCGCAGCTCGATGCTGACCCCGTCGCAGGCAATGACGTCTCCGTA
>JACDHN010000219.1 GCA_013821025.1 Acidimicrobiia bacterium
GCCGGCGACGAGGAAGTTTGGCACCACCGCCATACCTGGAACGCTACCGCTCACCGCCAGCGTCGAGTCCCGCCGCGCCGAAGGTCCGCATCTCGCGGTACCACCTCGGGAGTGCTCCGAGCAGGAACGCAGTGTTGATCACCATCAGACCTCCGTACACCCACATGAACGGGGTCCGCGCGCCGAGCAGCACGAACGACCAGCACAACGTTCCGTAATCGGCGGGCAGTACAGCAAGGGCGTACCACACCGGAGCCCGCTCCTTGCGTCGCGACACCGTCGACCGCGGCGAGTCCTGTGCAGCGCGACGCAACTGCTCACTGAGCATGATCGCGAAGTAGAAGACGTTCTGTTTCAGTGCAAAGGCGAGCGGGATCAGGAGGTAGGCGTCGTTCGAGAGGTCGTAAAACCGGAACCAGCAGACCAACACTGCGGAATGGATCGTTGCGCACTTGATGCAGTCGATCATGTGATCGAGCCACTCACCAGCGGGCGTGCCGCCTCCACGCAAGCGAGCGACCTGGCCATCTGCGGAATCCAGGACGTACCCGCATGCCAGTGCCAGTGCCACAACAATCCCGAGCCACCAGGTCGGACGGATCAGCGCGACGGCCGAGATACCGGAGAACGTGAAGACGGCACTCACCATCGTCACCTGGTTCGGCGTCCACCCACGGACCGCGGCGATGGCCGCGACATGACGCCCGAGTCGCCGGTTGATCCATCTCGTATATCCTGGCGCGCCGCGGCTGCTCTTTTGGGCGCACTCCAGCATTGCGACGATGTCCGAATGCGATCTTGACGGCCGCGTCGGCGCAGCGCGTTGATTCATCGCCGCAGGATCTCTCTGAATGACAACGTCTGCGCCGTCGTCGCCTCTTTGCGGGCGAGCCGACTGCACAGCTGTTCGTATTCAACAGCCACCGAGTCCCATTGATAGCGGGCGCTCGCTCGTGCACGCGCGCCTTCTCCTCGTAGACGGCTCGTCGCGGGGTGCTCCTCGACGTCGTCGATCGCCGCGGCGAGCTCTCGCGCCGTCGCCCAGAACTGCCCCGACTCGCCCAACACCTCTCGATTGAAGTTGACATCGAAGGCGGCGATGGGTGATCCCGCACCCATCGCGCGCAGCAATGACGGATTGGTGCCGCCGACCGAGTGTCCATGCACGTAGCTCGCCGCATTGACGTAGAGCTGATCGAGCAGCGCTTGGTCCCAAACTGCCCCGACTAACCGTACCCGCCGATCTCCGGCGACGAGGTCGTGGATTCGTCGTGTGTACGCGTCGGAATAGGGCGCTGCCCCCACGACGACCAATGGGTATTGGGCTCGGCTCTTGCGATATCCCTCGATGCCCAGGACGACGTGGTTCTCCGGCTCGAAGCGAGCGACGATGAGATGATATCGGCGTCGCTCCAGGGCGAGTCCAACCAGCAGGGCGTCGCCGACGTCGTGAAGGATCGGCGCACCGTAGGCGATCACGTCTCCATCGACCCCGAACTCGTCTCGATAGTACTCGGCGATCCCTTCCGCATCGCAGATCAGCGCATCAGACCACCGTGTCGCCAAACCCTCGGCAAGGCGATAGTAGCGCTTCCCGATCGTGCCCCACTTCGATCGCTTCCATTCGAGGCCATCGACGTGGGTCGCCACACCGGTCGACCGAACTCGGAACACCGGTAGGAACACCGAGTTGGCAGCGTTGAACACAATCGTCACGTCGCAGCGCCTGGAGCGCAATGAGTGAAGGGCGCAACACGCCGTGTGCGACAGTGTCTCCAGCGACTTTCGTCGCAACGCCGGGAGATGCACCAGGATCATCCCGTTGTGCACGCCAGGGGCGGAAGCGTCGTCGCCGTGGCTACGGCAGTAGACGATGACCTCATGGCCGCGGGCAGCGAGGCGTGTCCCGATCTCCTCGACTGCCGTCTCGAATCCGCCATAGCGGGCGGGAACCCCGCGTGTTCCCACCATGCCGATTCTCAAGGAGCGCGATTGTATCGCGAGGTCCTCGGGCGCAGGACGAGCATGCGGATCGCGAGACCACCTGAGATGGACCCTATGGCCAGGACCAGCGGGACCCACATGATCGAGAGACCGAGCGCGAGGCCGGCAGCGACGACGGCGACCGTCGCAACGGAATCGGCCGTCCGCCACATCAGGACGGCACGCTGCTCGCCCCGTACGCTCGCCAGCTGACCAAAGGGCGTCACCGCGGCGACGGATGCAGCGAACAGCGACCAGCTCGCTACGGCGGCGACGGAGAGGTCGTACTCGCCCCCGGACAGGACCGGGCCGAGCACGGGGATGGCGACGACCGCCACGAGGCCGAACGATCCGACGATGGCGATCAACACGAGGACCGTCCGGTCGACGCGGCGAACCATCGACTCGAGTGGACGATCTCGTGTCCTCGCGTACGTCGCGAAGAGGTAGGAGTTGAGGCCGCCGACGACGAGCATGGCCGGCGCCGTGTAGACGCGAGCGGCCTCGAGCGCACCGACCGCGGCCACGGAGCTGACGAGGAGGCACAGCACCCTCACCGCTGCGAGCAGCGCCGGGCGCACGAGCTGTTGCACCGCCCGCCAGCCACCGTACGCCGCAACAGTTCGCATCGCCGCGCCACGCATCGCCACCACGATCCGCTCGTGCGACGGGAGCAACGAGATGGCGATGAGTGTGGCACACACTTGGCCGACGAGGAGGGCCACCATCAGGTGGGCGAGGGTCAGTCGCCCACTGATACGCCACGTCGCCACGATGACGCTCACGGAGGCGGCGAGCCCGCTGAGGTCGACGACGGCGACGCGCCAGAAGCGGAACAACGCCATGAGACTTCGGCGGAGTGCGTCTTCCACGAGGAACGCTGCGGTGGCGACGCCGAACGCCAGAGCGGTGGCGGCGTTCACGAAACCGATCGACCAGAACACGAACCCCGCGATCGAGCTCGTCGCCACGGCGATGATAGTGAGCCACGCTTGCAGCCCCGCGCGGATCGAACGGTCGGCACGGTCAAGCACCGTGAGCGAGTCGCCGACGAACCCGCCGCTGATCGCGGTCGCCAGGATCGTGAACGCGTACAGCGCCGAGTATCGGCCGAGCCCGTCGAGACCGAGCAGTCGCGCCGCAGCGAACTGCAGCACGAAGTTGCTCAGCGCATAGGTCGCCTGAGCGGCGACGCCACCCGCCGCGGCCCGAGTGAAGGCCCATCGACCTGATGTCAACGGTGTTGCTGACGCACGTGAGTCGTGCGTCAGCGTCACCGGGTGGTCGCCTGCAGATTGTCGATCAGCGGGGCGTTCGTGCTCGATCCCGAAAGATATGCCTAAACACCGACACCGCCAGCACCGAGCGGCGCCTGCGTGTCGTTTGCGCTGGCCATCCGCGTGGCCGGCTCGGCTGATCCGACCTTCCAGATCTTGCCGCGACCGCCACGGCGCCGGTTCCAACGGGCGCCCCGGCCCGACCCCTACACCGAGCTCCGCAACCGCAGTGTGCAGGACACCTTCATCGTCTGCTGTGACTGTGAGGATGACCCGGTGCCATTGGGGCGGGGGCTTGACCCGTGTTGCGACTGACCGTGTTCCACTTTGCATCGACGCTCCGAACCCCGGAGTGGCAGAGCCTCTACCTGGCCGCGAAGCCGCAACGGTCGGCGGGCTCTTGAAACGAACTTGTGTCGCGCCGACGTGTCGGTCTGCGGTCTCATGTGCTCGCCTTTGATCCGAGTCGCCGGGCTTGTTCGCCCACTGCTGAACACCACATGCGGCGGACAGAGGCCGCTGCGTCCTGGAGAGTCCGGTGCCATCGACGCTCGTCGGCCGATACATTCTGGACGTGGAGATCGGGTCTCAGCTCGACAGCAGAGCGCGCCGTCGGGGAGCTGCAGACGCTGCGGTGCCCTTGTCCGTTTGCTTGTTGCTGGTCGGTGCGACCGTCACATGGCGAGCCAAGGTGTACTACGAGGGTGGCGTCGACACGGTGCTCGTCTTGAAGGCGTTGTTGACCGTGCTCGCACTTGCTGTGGCTTGGCAGGCGTACCGTCGCTGTCGCGAACCTCGTCCATTGGGCGCCAGGACGATGTGGTTCCTGGCTGCCTTCCTCGCCGTCTCGACGTTCGGCGCCTGGTCGACGGGTGAGGTCGAGGCCAGCGCGGTGCTGTCCGTTCGAGCGCTGCTGCTCGCTCTCACCGTGGTGTTGCTGATCCGCGCCTTCCCGTCTGACGTCGTCCTCAAGAGCCTGTTGACCGCGACGGGGACGTTCGGAGTGCTGGCCGCCATCACTGGATTTGGCTCGTACGCGTCGGGAGAACGCCTGCAGGGGACGATGCCGCCGCTCAATCCCAACGAGATCGCCGTGCTGTGCGCACTCCCGGCCGTCGGATTGGGTTGGCTGGCGTTGACCCATCGGAGTCAAGGCATCCACGGCGCACTCATGGCGGGTCTGCTGGCCGTCATCTGGGCGACCGGATCGCGAACCGTGCTGTTCGCCCTTCTAGTGGCGTTGTTCGTGATGGCGCTGCAGTCGCGACGACTCGGGCCCGTGATCGCGTGCACGCTCGTGTTCGTCTTCTTCGCCTTCGTGTATGTCGCCACCGCCACGAGCGTGCTGACGGGGTACTTCGCACGGGGTGGCGACGAGAACGTGGCGACCCTGAACTCACGGACGATTGCCTGGTCAGCAGCCCTCTCGTTCCCCGAGACCGAGTGGGTGCGGTGGATGGGCGCCGGACTGGCCACCAAGCTGGTCCCAGTTCAGGGCCAGTACTGGGACCAACAACTGCTCGACAGCAGCTGGATCTCGGCGCTCGTTCAGGCCGGGCTGATCGGCGCGCTGATTCTCTTGCTATGGGCGTTGTGCACCTGTTGGGCAAGTCTTCGAGTGCCGGCACCAACGAGGATGCTGTACTCGGCGCTCGTGGTATTCCTGCTGATCCGCAGCGTCCTCGAGAGCGGGCTCGTGGACAGCACGCCGTCGTTCGTCACGTTCTTCCTGGTATCGATGCTGGCAGACCGTCGAACCTCGAGGGTGGACGTCAGCGGCGTCCGCACCGTGCCGTCCGTTCCACGCCGATCAGCGTCTCCTCGATTCGCCGGGAGTGTTGGACCC
>JACDHN010000220.1 GCA_013821025.1 Acidimicrobiia bacterium
GGCGGCACGCACGGCGCCGGTGATGTCCTCGGCGGCGGCGTGCGACTCGCCGTCGAGGTAACGCAGCACGGCCATGCGTGGCGCCGTGACGCGCAATCCGGTGTTACGCAGGCGAATCGCAGGATCGACGGGGTCGGTGTGGTCAGGAATGCGGGGCATCGCAACCATCGATGATTGCACCAAATCTGGAACGACTCAACTCTTGGAACATTTCCGATCACTGGAACGTGGGGGATCAGGCGCTGTAGCCGTCGAGGCGGGCAAGCACCTGCAGCATCACCTCGTCGGCGCCGGCGCCGATCGACGTCAGCCGGTTGTCCCTGGCGAAGCGGGCCGGCCAATTCTCCTCCACGTAGCCCATGCCGCCGTGGAACTGCTGGCACGTATCGGCCACCCGGCGAACGAGACGCCCCGCCGTCAGCTTGGCGATCGTCGCCCTGCGCGTCACGTCCTCGCCTCGGTCGGCCGACTCGGCCAGCGACTCGTTGTACACGCGCAGCATGTCCACGCCGGCCGCCAGCTCGGCCAGCTTGAACGACAGGTACTGGTTGGCCAGCAACGGCTGACCGAACACCTGGCGTTCGGCGCAGTAGTCGCGCGTGCGCGCCAGCGCCCGGTCGCAGGCGCCGACCGTCGTGTAGGAGGACCACATCCGCTCCACGACGAACTGCGCCATCTGCTGCTGGAAGCCCCTGCCGATCTCACCGATCGTGTTCGCTACGGGGACGCGGCAATCGTCGAACGTGAGCGTGCCTGTGTCGGAAGCGCGCATGCCGAGTTTGTCGGGGATCTTGCGGGCCGAGAACCCGTCCGTGTCGGTGGGGAACAGGATCTGGCTCATGCCCGAGTAACCACCCTCGTCGGACGTGCGCGCCAGCAGGCACAGCCAGTCGGCCTGCAGCGAGTTCGTGATCCAGGTCTTGGACCCGTTGATCACCCACTCGTCGCCGTCGCGCACGGCGCGGGTGCGGATGGCGGCCACATCGGAACCGGCGTCGGGCTCGCTCACGGCGATCGACGTGACGTGCCTGCCCTCGAGAGCGGGGCGCAGCCAACGCTGCTTCTGCTCGGGCGTACCGAAGCGGTGCAGCGACGGTGTCGCCATGTCGACTTGCACGCCGAGCGCCATCGGCAGCGCCCCGTGGTCGCAGCGCCCCATCTCCTCGGCCAGGATCAGCGTGAACGTCGTGTCGGCGCCCTGCCCGCCGAACTCGGGGTCGTAGCTCAGGCCGAGCAGCCCGAGCTCGGCCATCTCTGCGAACACGTCGTGCAGCGGCATCGCCTCGTCGGCCTCCCACTTCGGTATGCGCGGGTTGAGCTTGGTCTCGACATAGCTGCGCACCATTGTGCGGAACTGCTCGTGCTCGTCGGTGATGGACATCAGTATTTCCTTCGTTCGGTGAGGAGTGAGGTCGGGACGTCGACGAGACGGGCCCGGAGCCATTCGCCGAGGCCCTTCGCCTGGGGGTCCTGGCGCGTCGAGGCGGCGACGCCTTCCTCGAGGAGGCCGTGGATCACGAAGTTCAGAGAGCGGATGAGCGGGAAACGGAACCGTTCGACGGCGAGCTCTGCGGTCTCGGGGAGCAGCGCGCGCAGCCGGTCGGTGGTGAGGAAGCCGTCGAGCCAGCGCCAGGACTCGTCGTTCCTGGCGAACACGCCGACGTTGGCGTCGGCGCCCTTGTCGCCCGAGCGGGCTCCGACGACCGTGCCCAGCGGCACGCGCTCACTGACCCCTTCGGTCGTGCCGATACCGTCGTTGGAGGCGCGCGGCTCACGCGGATCGGCGTCCAGACCAACGTCCGGAACCTTGGGCGCGCTCGGAGCCGACGACTCGACGACGATGGGCGAGGCGCCGCCGATGATCACGTACTGGGGAACCAGTCCGGCCGGCACAAGAGCCGGACGGTAGACGCCGTACGGCGTTCCTGCCGAAGGGCCCCCGCCCACCGAGAACATTCCGGGGATCGTCGACAGCGCCAGCTCGATCATGGCGTTCGACACGGCGCGGCCGACCTTGCGCTCGTCGGGGTCCTTCACACTGAGCCGCCACAGGGCGACGGCCTGCTCGTTCGTGGCCGGGTCGTCCTTGTCCGTGCGCACCAGGCGCGCCGTCACCTTGGCGAAGTCGCCGGGCTCGTGTGGGCAGGCCGCCCAGAAGGCACGCTCGACGAGTTCGGCCTTGGCCTCGATGTCGAGTCCGGTGAGGGCGATGGCCATGTCGTTGCGGAAGCCGCCTTGTGCATTCGTCGCCACCTTGAGCGTTGGCGGCGGCGGCTCGCCGCCAACGGTGTGGATGCGGACGCGGTCCGGGCCCGCATCGGACAGCGAGACGGTGTCGAACCGGGCCGTCACGTCTGGCCCTAGATAGCGCGGTCCGGTGATCTCGTACAGCAGTTGGGATGTAACGGTTCCGATCGACACCTCCCCGCCGGTGCCGTCGTGCTTGCCGATCACAGACGACCCGTCGTGGGCGACCTCGGCCCACGGAAACCCTGCGTGAGTCAGATCGGCGATCTCGGTGAAGAACGAGTAGTTGCCGCCCGTGGCTTGCGCACCGCACTCGATCACGTGGCCGGCCACGACGGCACCGGCCAGCGCGTCCCAGTTGTCGCGCGCCCAACCGTGGTGCCACGCCGCCGGGCCGCACACCACGGCCGCATCCGTGACGCGTCCCGTGATCACGATGTCGGCGCCGCCGGTCAGCGCCTCGACGATGCCCCAGCAGCCGAGGTAGGCGTTGGCGGTGACGACGCCGTCGAGCTCCAGGCGCTCGCCGTCGCCGAACGGCATCAGCACGTCTGCCAGCTCATCGAGCCGATCGATCAGGTCGTCGCCGGTGACCACGGCGATGGTGGGTGCCACGCCGATCCGGTGGGCGATGCCGGCAAGTGCCTCGGCGCAACCGGTCGGATCGAGCCCCCCGGCGTTCGTCACCACCTTGATGCAACGGTCGAGGCACGGCCCGAGCACCTGCTCCATCTGGCGCAGGAACGTGACCGCGTAGCCGCCGCCGGGCCGGCGTTCTCTTGTCCTGGCGAGGATCAGCATCGTCAGCTCGGCCAGCCAGTCACCGGTGAGGGCGTCGATCGGTCCACCGGTGACCATCTCGGCGGCCGCCGAGAGCCGGTCGCCGTAGAAGCCCGAGCAGTTGGCGATCCGGATCGGGTTGGACGGTACTGGCGGGTCGGTCACCGGTCGTCGACCTCTTCGAATCGCACCAGCACCTCGCCGGCATCGACGCGCTCGCCGGGGGCCACGAGCACCTCGGCCACCACGGCGTCGATGGCCGCCGTGATCCGGTGCTCCATCTTCATCGCCTCGAGCACGACGAGCGTGGCGCCGGCTTCCACGTGGTCGCCTTTCGCCACCTCGACGGTGGCGATCGTGCCGGGAAGCGGCGCAACAGGTCCCGACGATGCTGCGTCCGACTGATGGTCGCCGAAGCGGTCGACGGGTTCGAAGCAGTGCTGGACGCCCTGTCCGTTCGTCCACACGACGCCGCCCGCATGATGTAGCCGCACGACGGACCGCACGCCGTCGACCTCCACGGCCACTGACCCGTCGGCGCCATGACGCCGGCTCACCTCGTGCTCGATGCCGTCGACGCGCATGGTGATTGCACGGTCGCCTTTGCCGATCTCGTAGTCGACAGAGATGGGCTCGCCGTGACCGACGCGGCGCCAGACGACGCGCTGCGGCTGGGTGCGCAGGTTGCGCCATCCGCTCGGAGCGAACCCCCACTGCTCGTCGTCGGCGCGACGGCGGCGCTCCGCATCGAGCACGACGGCGAGCACATGCACCTGCCACTCATCGTCGGTCGGGTCGAGCACGTCGGCGTGTTCGTCGAGGTAGCTGGTGAACGTGGCGCCATCGAGGAACGATTGCTCGCGCAACGTGGCGACGAGCATGGTCAGGTTCGTGGCGAGGCCATGCAACTCCGTGGCGCCCAGGGCACTGGCGAGCCGTGCGGCGGCGGCGCGGCGGGTCGGGGAGTGGGCGATCATCTTTGCCAGCAATGAGTCGTAATCGGGCGGCACGATGCTGCCCTCGCGCACGCCGGTATCGACTCGGACGGTGTCGGGCACTGCGAAGCGGTGCACTAGTCCGGCCGACGGCAGCCAGCCTGTCGCTGGATCCTCGGCCACGACACGGGCCTCTATGGCATGACCCCGCACGATCACGTCGTCCTGGGTCAGGCCGAGGGGATCACCGGCCGCTACCCGCAGCTGCAGTTCCACCAGGTCCAGACCCGTCGTCGCTTCTGTCACCGGATGCTCGACCTGTAGGCGCGTGTTCACCTCCAGGAACTGGATGGCGCCGTCGTCGCCGACGATGAACTCGACTGTGCCGGCGTTCTCGTAGCGGACATGACGAGCCAGGGCCAACGCACCGGCGTGCAACGCGCAGCGGGTCTCGTCGTCGATGCCAGGGGAAGGTGCCTCCTCGATCAGCTTCTGATTGCGGCGCTGGATCGAGCACTCGCGCTCGCCGAGGTGAATGATCGTGCCGTGTCGATCGCCGATGATCTGCACCTCGACGTGGCGGCCCCTTTGAACGAACGGCTCGATGAACACGGTGCCGTCACCGAACGTGGTCAGCGCCTCGCGCCGGGCGGCGGCGATGGCCTCGTCGAGGTCCTCCGATCGGCGGATGACGCGCATGCCCCGGCCGCCCCCGCCGGCCGCCGCCTTCACGAGCGCCGGGTACCGCACCTCGGCGTCGACGGGCCGCTGCCCGTCGGGCCCGATCTCGACGGCGGCCGACGTGGGCACGCCCGATTCGACGGCAGCACGCTTGGCCGCCAGCTTGTCCCCGAGCAGTGCGATCTGGTGAGGCGTCGGCCCCACCCACACCAGACCGGCCTCGATCACCTGCCGGGCGAAGTCGGCGTTCTCCGCCAGGAAGCCATAGCCGGGATGAACACTGTCGCAGCCACTGCGAGCGGCGGCCCCGATCAGCGCCTCGGCGCGTAGGTACGAGTCGGCTGGCGACGAACCGCCGAGCGCCACGCCCCGGTCGGCGGCATCGACGTGCAAGGCGTCGCGGTCCGCCTCGGAGTACACGGCCACCGTCTCGATGCCGAGACGCCGCGCCGTAC
>JACDHN010000035.1 GCA_013821025.1 Acidimicrobiia bacterium
GGATCAGTCCCTGTTGGGATCACCGGTACGGCGGCGAGTACATGAGTCCGCCGTCGGTGTACAGGGCGTTGAGACCCCGCTCGAGGCCGAGCGGCGCGAGGTGGCGGTCGAAGATCTCACCGTAGTTCCCGACCTGGCTGACTACCTGGTAGGCGAAGTCGGGCGGCAGGCCGAGTCCGACGTCGAGCTCGGTGCCCTCGGCGTTCTCGCCGCCGAGGAACGACCTGATGTTCGGGTCATCGCTCTCACGCATCTCTTCCACGTTGTCCTGGGTGATGCCGAACTCTTCCGCCTGGATGGTGGCGAAGATCGCCCACTCGACGGCCTGCGCCCACTCGCTGTCACCGTCGACGACGGCGGAGGCGAGCGGCTCCTTGGAGAACACCTCTTCGAGGATCACCAACGATTCGGGGCCGTCGGGGTAGGTGGAGCGCAGACCGGCAAGCTGGCTGCCGTCGCTCGACCATCCGTCGCACTGGCCGTTGACGAACGCCTCTTGCAGCAGATCAACATCATCGAACGACTCCACCGAGACCGTCAAGCCGAGTCGTTCGAACTCGGTGGCGACGTTGCCCTCGGTCGTGGTGCCGGCGGCTACGCACACGGTGGTGCCGTCCATGTCCTCGAGAGCCTGGTACTCGCTGTCGGCGGCGACCATCATCCGCTGGCCGTCGTAGTAGTTGGGCTGCAGGAACGTGACGCCGTCGTTGCCGTCGCGCGACGCCGTCCACGTGGTGTTGCGCACCAGCACGTCGATCTCGCCAGACTGCAGCGCCGGGATCCTGGCGTCGGTCTCGATGGGGACCGCCTCGCCCTTCTCAGCGTCGCCGAGCACGGCGGCGGCGATGACTCTGCAGAAGTCGACGTCGAAGCCGACTGGTTCGCCGTTCTCGTCGAGCGTGGCGAACCCGGGCAGGTCATCACGGGATCCGCAGCGCACCGAGTCGTTCTCCGTCACCCTCGCCATGGCTGCCCCGCCTCCACCACCACCGGTGCTCTCGGTCGCAGCGGTGGTCGCGGTGCCGGCTGCATCCGCGGTCTCGCCGGTGTCTGAGGTGTCCGGAGCCACCTCCTCCCCGGTGTCGCCCGGCGCAGCTTCGTCGTCGCTGCAGCCGGCGGCGATCAACGTGATCGCCAGCAGCGGCGCCGTCATTCGTACGTACTTGCGTCGCATGGACGTTCTCCCCCTCTATGCGGAAACCTCTCATGGGTTCCGACCCGTGTGCCGTGCCCGGCACTCCGCCGCTGAGACTAGCGGTATCGGGCGAGCCGGTCGATCATGGCCTCGGCCTCGCCGACGAACCGCATCACGAGCTCGCCGGCCGGCACGAGATCCCGGATGGCGCCAGTGCCCTGGCCTGCCGGCATGAACTCGCGGGCCACGTCGACCTCAGTGCCTGACGCCGCGCCGAGGTGGTTCACACCGGCCTCCATGGACGTGAAGATCTGCTGGGGGAACGGGGCCAGCTCGTCGGGATGATCGTCGAAGTGCTGGGTCCACTCGTTGCGCAGCACGCGGCACGTCTTGCCGGTGTACGCCCGGCTGACGACGGTCTCGTCCTCCGCTCGTTCGACGAGCAGATCCTTGTAGCCGGCGACGGCCCTGGCCTCGGGTGTGGCGATGAAGCGGGTACCGATCCACACGCCGTCGGCGCCGAGCGCCAGGGCCGCTGCGAGACCCCGCCCGTCGAACAGGCCGCCGGCGGCGACGACGGGAACGTCGGTACCGACGGCGTCGACCACCTGTGGGACGAGCGCCATCGTGGCCACGGTCCCGGTGTGGCCTCCCGCTTCGGTGCCTTGGGCGACGACGAAGTCGCATCCGCTGGCCACGGCGCTCTCAGCATGGCGAACCTTGCCGCACATCGAGCCGACGAGGATCTGATTGTCATGGAGCTTGTCGATCACCTCCCGGGGAACGCCGAGCCCGGCGACGTAGATCCGGGCTCCACCATCGATGACGGCGTCGACGCCATCATCGACCTGGCCAGGTAGCGCCGTGAGCAGATCGACTCCGAACGGCTTGTCAGTCGACTCGCGCACCCTTGCCATCTCCGCTCGCAGCGTGTCGGCGCCCATCGTGGACGCCCCGAGCGTGCCGATGCCACCGGCCTCGCTCACGGCCGCCACCAGCTCGTGATACGACACGCCCCCCATCCCGGCCAGCATCACCGGATGCTCGATGTCCAGCAGCTCTGTCAGTCGTGTCCGCATGGCTCGCGACCGTACGCGCGCTGATCAACCAGAGATGAAGGCGCCAGGGCGGTCGAAGAACCTGCGGTGCCAGCGGCGGGGGGTGGCGGCGATGGCCCGGGGCTCATCCTCGAACATCCAGCGGGCGAAGTTTCGCCGCCCCCAGCTACCGCTGTGGGCGATGAGGGCGAGGGCGCCGTTGGCGCCGCGACGGTGGGCGAGCACTCTTCCCAGCATCGCCGACATGCGGTGATCGGCGAACAGGTGCTGGCGGATCTCCCGTTCGTATCGTGCCGCCACCTCCGACGCCGACCCGCCAACCGTGATGGCCTCGGCCGCCGCCCGTCCCATCAGCAACGCCTGGCCGATGCCCTCACCGGTGAGCACGTCGGCTGACGCAGCGGCGTCGCCGGCGAACAGAACTGGGCCGCTGCTCAGGGGCGTGCCGGTGACGCGAGCCGGAATTGGCCACGCCAACAGGCGATCCTCCATCCGGGCCCCGGCGCCGAGGGCATCACGGATGTGCGCCCGGGTCACCAGGTCGTGCCACACGGCGTTGATCGCCGCACCTTTGCGGTCGTCGGTGCGCAGCACCCCGAAGCCGAGGTTGGCCCGTCCGTCGGGGAGCGGGAACGACCACGCATATCCCGGCAGCAGATCCGGCTCGAACCACACGTACAACCGCTCGGCCGCAGGGCCCGTCACGTCGGCGACGTACTGGCGGCAGGCATGCCACTCACCGCGGTACCCGTCGACGTCGAGCCCCAACGCCTTGCGTACCGGGCTCCACATCCCGTCGGCAGCGATCACGTGCCTCGCCTGCAGCATGGTGCCGTCCTCCAGCACGAGCACCGCATCGCCGTCTGGCCGGGCCTCGTCGAACCGCGAGAACCCAGCCCCGAGGCGCGTCGTCGCGCCGGTCTTGGTGGCCACATCGACGAGCGCGGCGTCGAGCTGCGATCGCGGGGCCACCGCGGCGTAGACGCCTGCCTCTCGCGGCAACGGGATCGAGAACTGGCGACCGCTCGGGGAGCGCAGCCAGGCATCGGGCACGGTTTTCCAACCAGCTACCGACTCGGCCTCGAAGCCGAGTACTTCGAGCTCGCGTAGCGCCAGCGTCGTGAGGCCGTCGCCGCAGCACTTGTCCCTCGGGAACATCACTCGGTCGACGAGCGTCACCGAGCAGTCGGCGCGTGCCAGGTGGGTCGCTGCTGATGCGCCGGCCGGGCCGGCGCCGACGACGACCACGTCCAGGCGTTGCACCCGTCGCAGGCTACGAGCGCCGGATCAATCCCCCGACGCCCTCGTGACGGTCACACGTAGCATCGCCGTGTGCGCTCACCGCCCCGCCTCGTTGTCCGCCTCATCTCCCGCCCGCTCGTCGCCGCCTTGCTTACCGCAGGGACACTCGCCGTGGCCGTTGGATCTTCCGGTGCCTCCGGCCCGTGCACCATCGACTCCTCGCTGCACAGGGGCATGAAATCGTCGGAGGTGATGTGCCTGGAGCGGCGCCTGCAAGAGCTGGGGTTGCAGGACAGCTACATCGACGGCGAGTTCGGCACCATCACCGAGACGGCCATCTTCCTGCACCGCCACAGCTACTCGTCCAACGGGGCAGCGAAACCCTCAGCCGGGTGTGTATCACTGGCGTCGGGTGAGCTGCGGTACGTGCTCGGGCGGGTCAACACCAGCGTGCTGTTCGCCATCGGCACGTCCATGCACTTGTACCACGACGCTTGAGCGAGCTCGGACCAACCGGTCGACTACGAGACGGGGCGCGAACCGTCGCCCCGCTCGCCGTCGCCGTCGGCATCTTCGGCGTCACGTTCGGTGTGCTGGCCCGTGACGCCGGGTTGGGCCGGGTTGCCTCGATCGTGTTCAGTGCCACGACGTTTGCCGGCTCGGCCCAGTTCGCTGCGGCCGGCGTGCTGTCGGCAGGCGGCACGTTGGCCGCGGCGATCGTCGCCGCCCTGCTGCTGAACACGCGCTACCTACCGATCGGGCTTTCGGTGGCACCGGCGTTGACCGGTTCCCGGCTGCGACGGCTCGTCAAGGCGCAGCTCGTCGTCGACGAGTCGTGGGCGGTCGGGCACGTGGGCGGCGGCCGCTACGACGGTCGCCTGCTCGTTGGTGCCGGGCTGACCCTGTGGAGCGGGTGGGTCGTGGGCACCACGGTCGGCGTGCTCGGCGGCGAGGCGCTCGGCGATCCCGAGCGGCTGGGCCTCGACGCCGCGTTCCCGGCGCTGTTCCTGGCCCTGCTCGTCGGTCAGGTGGAGAATCGGCGGGGCCTGGTGGCTGCCGTCGCCGGCGCGCTCATCGCCCTCGTGTTGGTGCCGCTCGTGCCGCCAGGTGTGCCGATCATCGTCGCCAGCGTTGCCTGCCTCATCGGACTGCGGCGGGCAGCCACATGAACGACGCATGGACGCTCGTCCTGGTGGTCGGCGTTGGCACGATCGCCCTGAAGGGCGCCGGCCCTCTGCTGCTCGGCCGGCGTCAACTCGGGCCCCGTTCGGCGAGCGTCGTCGCCCTGCTGGCGCCGACGTTGCTGGCGGCGCTCCTCGTCACTCAGGCGTTCGCCGACGAGCGACGCCTGGTGCTCGACGCCCGCGCGGCGGGGCTCGGCGCCGGCGGCCTGGCGATCGTCGCCAAGGCGCCAACGCTCGTCGTGATCGCCGTCGCCGCACTTACCGCTGCGCTCGTCCGAGCCGTGTAGCACCACCCGTCCGCTGGCCCGAAGCGCCACGCAGTGATGTTGGTCTCGCTCGCTGGCGCTCGCTCGGCTGCTCCTCGTCGCTGGCCGTGATGTTGGCCTCGTCGCCTGACGTCGAGCGCTTCACATCCCGGGGCCGAAGCGGGTCACGCCCGTGATCGCGGGGCTCGATGCGTTTAGTGTCGCCGGCGATGAGTGATCTGTGTGTTGGCCGTGTGGTCATCGTGACCGGAGCGGGCCGGGGCATCGGGCGAGAACATGCGCTGAGCCTCGCCCGGCATGGTGCCAAGGTGGTCGTCAACGATCTCGGCGGCAACGTCGACGGCACGGGCGACGACACGTCACCGGCCGAGGACGTGGTGGCCGAGATCCGCGGCGCCGGGGGAGAGGCCGTGGCCAACGGCGACAGTGTCTCCGACTGGCACGGCGCCGAGCGCCTGATCAACACGGCCGTCGAGACGTTCGGCGACTTGCACGGCGTGGTCAACAACGCCGGAATCCTGCGCGACCGGATGCTGGCGAACATGACTGAGGAGGAGTGGGACGCGGTCATCTCTGTGCATCTCAAGGGCACGTTCGCCCCCAGCCGGTGGGCGGCCGCCTACTGGAGGGAGCGGGTCAAGACCGGCGCGCCGGTGAGCGGCCGGATCATCAACACCACGTCGGTGTCGGGCATCTACGGCAACCCTGGGCAGACGAACTACGGCGCGGCCAAGGCCGGCATCGCCGCCTTCACGACCATCGCCGCCCTCGAGCTCGCCCGCTATGGCGTGACCGTGAACGCCGTCGCCCCCGTGGCCCTCACACGCATGACCGAGGGACTCGGCACGGCACCCGAGACCGATGCCGAGCGCGAGCAACGGGCGCCGCGCTGGATCGCCCCGATCGTCACGTGGTTGGCCTCCAAGGAGTCGGCCGGTGTCACTGGCCGGGTGTTCGAGGCATCGGGCAGTGTGCTCGCCATCGCCGAGGGTTGGCGACGTGGCCCCCGCGTCGATCCCGTCGACGATCCCGAGGCGCTCGGCGCCATCGTCGAAGCGCTGCTCGCCACAACCCGACCGAACACCGGCATGGACGGCGAGCCCGGCTCGTGGCCCCAGCCCCAGTCCTGACCCGTCCAGTCGTAAGGAGCACCACCATGGCCCTCAACCCTGACGCCGTCGGCACCCGCAGCAAACCATCGGACGTGTCGTGGACGAGCAAGGACGCCCTGCTGTACGCAGTGAGCGTCGGCGCCGGCACCGGCGAGTTGGTGTTCACCACCGAGAACACCACCGGCGTGGACCAGCGGGTGCTGCCCACGTTCCCGGTCGTGATCCCGGCCGGCTCGGGCTCGCTGTTCGGGTTGATCGGCTCGTTCAACCCGGCGCTGCTCGTGCACGGTCAGCAGAGCGTGATGCTGCACCGGCCGCTGCCCACCGACGGCACGGCCTCGGTGACCGCTGAGATCGTGGCCATGTACGACAAGGAGAAGGCGGCTGTCGTCGTCGTCGAATCACAGGCCACACTCGACGGCGCCCCGCTGTACACGACGCGGATGTCGGCGTTCATCCGGGGTGAGGGCGGCTGGGGTGGCGACCGCGGTCCGTCCGGGCCCCAGAACGTGCCACCCGAGCGCCAACCCGACCACGAGATCACGTACGCCACGTCGCCGGATCAGGCGCTGCTCTACCGCCTCAACGGCGACCGCAACCCGCTGCACTCCGATCCGGCATTTGCCTCGATGGGCGGTTTCGATCGGCCGATCCTTCATGGACTGTGCACGTACGGCTTCACCGGGCGGGCGCTGCTGCACGAATGCTGTGGCGGAGACCCTGCGGCGTTCCACCACATGGAGGCCCGTTTCACCTCGCCCGTGTTCCCGGGCGACGATCTCACCATCCGCGCCTGGTCGACCACCGATGGCGAGACCGTGTTCACCACCTCCGTCGGCGGTCGCCCCGTGATCGACCAGGGCCTCCTCCGCCACACCCGCTGAGCCCAAGCGCGGGGAACGGGACGAGCAGGGGTCACCTCGTCGTGACGAGAGCGACGACGTCGTCGAGCGGTACGTCGCTGCGTTCGCCAGAACGGCGGTCGCGCACTTCGACGAGCCCGTCTGCCAGCCCGCGGCCGACGACGACGATCGTGGGCATGCCGAGCAGCTCGGCGTCGGCGAACTTGACGCCGGGTGACACGCCCACGCGATCGTCGAGCAGCACTCTCGCCCTAGCAGCCTCGAGCTCGACGGCCAGCGCTTCGGCGGCGGGAAACTGATCCGAGCCCGGCTTGCCGGCGATCACGACGTGGACGTCGGCAGGAGCGATCGCCGCCGGCCAGCACAAGCCCAGATCGTCGAGCGTGGCCTCGGCGATGGCAGCCACGCAGCGCGAGACGCCGATCCCGTACGACCCCATCGTGACCGTGACCTGCTTGCCGTCCGCGTCGAGCACGGTGAGCCCGAACGCCTCGGCGTACTTGCGCCCGAGCTGGAAGATGTGGCCGATCTCGACGCCCCTGGCGATGCGCAGCCGGCCGCCGCACGCCGGGCACTGGTCGCCGTCGGCGATCACGGTGGCGTCGATCATGCCGTCGGCGTTGAAGTCCCGACCGGCCACGAGGCCGGCGACGTGCGCTGACTTGGCGTTGGCTCCCGTGACCCAGCGACTGCCGTCGGCCACGCGAGGGTCCACGAGGTAGCGCACGCCGTTGGCCTCGCCGAGCGCGCCCGGGCCGATGTAGCCCTTCACGAGTGACGGGTGGGCGGCGAAGTCCTCTTCGGTGAACGGCTGGGGCTCGCCAGGGTGGAGCTGGGCCTCGAGTCGCTTGAGGTCGAGCTCGCGGTCGCCGGGGACCCCGATGGCGAGCGGCCGGCGTTCCCCGTCGGGCTGCCGCACCATCATCAGCACGTTCTTCAATGTGTCAGCGGCACCCCACGGACGATCGGACCGCGCCAGGTCGTCGCGGGCGTTCAACAGGTCGACGAGCGTGGCGATGGTCGGTGTGTCCGGTGTGTCGAGCACCTTCGCCGCCGGCGCGTCGTCGTACGGCACGGGTGCAGCCACCGGCATCTGTACGGCCTCGGTGTTGGCGGCGTAGTCGCAGTTCTCGCAGCGCACGAACTCGTCCTCACCAGCGTCGAGCGGGGCGAGGAACTCCTCGCTGTGGGAGCCGCCCATCGCGCCTGAGACAGCGCCCACGATGACGTACGGCAGACCGAGCCGGTCGAACGTGCGGATATAGGCCTTCCGGTGCTGCTGGTACGACTCGTCCAGCCCGGCATCGTCGATGTCGAAGGAGTACGAGTCCTTCATGACGAACTCCCGTCCACGCAGCAGTCCTGCTCGCGGCCGCGCCTCGTCGCGGTACTTTGTCTGGATCTGGTAGATCCACAGCGGCAGGTCCTTGTACGACGAGTACAGGTCCTTCACGAGCAGCGTGAACAGCTCCTCGTGCGTCGGCGCCATCAACATATCGTTGCCGCGACGGTCCTTGAGACGGAACAGGCTGTCGCCGTACTCGGTCCAACGGCCTGATGTCTCGTATGGCTCGCGGGGCAGCAGGGCCGGGAAGTGCACCTCCTGGAAGCCGGCGCGATCCATCTCCTCGCGGATCACGCGCTCGACGTTGCGGTACACCATCCAGCCGAGCGGCAACCACGTGAACCCGCCAGGAGCGGCCCGGCGGATGTACCCCGCCCGGACGAGCAGCCGATGGCTGGGAACTTCGGCGTCAGCAGGGTCTTCGCGCAGCGTGCGCACGAAGAGCGTGGACAACCGCAGCACGCAAGCACCATACAGCGCTGTCGTCGTCGGCAGAGGGGGTCCACGGGGGGCGGAGGGCCCTGTGCGAGACGGTATAGTGGCTTGTCCATTTTGGTTCGTCACCAGAAGGCGTGGGGGTCCTCCCCACGCCTTCTTCTCTGAGGAAGGGAGGTCACCATGAACACCAGTGTGAGCGGCAATCCCGTCGTCGATCGCGTTCGTCGGCTCGTGGCCCCCATCACCGATGACCTGGGTCTCGACCTCTACGACATCGAGCAGCGAGGCGGCACGCTGCGCGTCACCGTTGACACACAGCCCGGCTCCGAGAGCGGCGTCACCCTCGACGCCATCGCCCTCGTGACCCGGCTCGTGTCGCGTGAGCTCGATCACGACGATCCGGTGCCAGGGCGGTACACACTGGAGGTCACGAGCCCCGGCGTCGAGCGGTCGCTGCGGACGCCGGCCCACTTCCAGCGCGAAGTCGGCAAGTTGATCAACGTCCGTCTAGCCGATGAGTCCGCCGCCGACCGTCGCCTCGAGGGGCTACTCGTCTCTGCCGGCGAGTCCACGCTCGTCGTCCGTCCCGACGGCGGGGACGACCGCACCATCAACTACGACCAGATCGACAGGGCCCGCACCGTCTTTGCGTGGGGGCCTTCGCCGAAGCCCGGCTCGCCCAAGAGCCAGAAGCGCAAGGAGATGAAGCCGTCGTGAGCAACCTCGACATGTCCGAGGCCATCCGTCTGCTGGCCCAGGACAAGGGGCTCTCGGAGGACGCGCTGTTGCACGTCCTCGTCGACGCGCTGGCGTCGGCGTACAAGCGACGTGAAGGGGCGGCCGACGAGGTGGTCGTCGAAGTCGACCCCCAGACGATGGATTTCCGGTTCATCGCCTTCGATCTCGACGAGGACGGAAACTGGATCAACGAGCGCGACGACACGCCCCGGCGCGAGGAGTTGGGGCGCATCGCCGCCCAGACGTTCCGCCAGGTGATGAGCCAGCGCATCCGCGAGGTCGAGCGCGATCGCAAGTTCGAGGAGTACGCCAATCGCGAGGGCGACATCGTCACAGGCATCATTCAGCGAACCGACAGCCGCTACACGCTGCTCGACCTCGGCCGCGTGGAGGCGTTGCTGCCCCAGGCCGAACAGGTCCCCTACGAGCGGCCGGCAGCCGGTGACCGGGCCAAGGCCTACATCGTTGAGGTACGCAAGACGATCAAGGGTCCTCAGATCGTGGTCAGCCGCACCCATCCCGGTCTGATCAAACGGCTGTTCGAGCTGGAGGTCCCCGAGATCGCTGACGGCATCGTCGAGATCAAGGCGTGCGCTCGCGAGCCCGGCCACCGCACGAAGATCGCAGTGTCGTCGAACGACCACAACGTCGATCCCGTCGGCGCCTGCGTCGGTGCCAGAGGTGGGCGCGTCCGCATGGTCGTCAACGAGATGCGCGGCGAGAAGATCGACATCATCCAGTACAGCGACGACCTACCCGAGTTCGTGGAGAAGGCACTGCAGCCGGCGAAGGTCAGCCAGGTCAACATCTCCGACGATCGCACGCAGGCCGATGTGATCGTGCCCGACCACATGCTGAGCCTGGCCATCGGCCGCGAGGGCCAGAACGCCCGGCTCGCCGCCCGGCTCACCGGGGTGCGCGTCGATATCCGCTCCGAGACCCAGGTGGCAGAGGGCGTCCCGCCTCATGGCCACTCGCTCGATCCCGATGTGGAGTACGCAGAGGGCCAATGGGTCGGCAACACCGAGACCGGCGAGATGGAGTGGCATTCGACAGACGGCACCGTGCTGTCAGAATCGGATTGGCTCGCCCAGCAGGCGGCTGCCAACCGTGCCGAGGCCGAAGCTCCTGCACAACCACCACCCGAGCTGGTCGTTGAGCCGCCAGCCGAGCCGGTCGATGAGCCGCCGGCCGAGCCCGAGCCGCCAGCCGAACCCGAGCCGCCAGCCGAGCCCGAGCCGCCAGTCGAGCCCGAGCCGCCAGTCGAGCCGATGGTCGATGTCCCCGGGGAGCCGGCGGCCGAACCGACCGGGGAGCCGGCGGAGCAGTCAGAACCGCCCGCCGGAGCCCAGGCACCGAGGAGCGACGGCTGACGCCGTAGCAATGGAACACGAACGGACGTCCGGCACACTGTTGACCGGGTCCGACGAGGAACGACAATGAGGAAAGGCTGAACCGCCAGGTGCCGAAGAAGTATCGAGTGCACGAACTAGCCAAGGAGCTCGGCATGACGAACGCCGAGTTGATCGAGCTGAGCGACGCCATGGGCGTCGGCGTGAAGAGCCACTCGTCATCAATCATCGAAGCGCAGGCCGACCGCATCCGCCGCAGGGCGGAACGAGACGGCCTGACGCGTGCCGAGCAGCCAGAGGAGCCGAAGAAGCCGGCCAAGGCGCCGACGAAGAAGGCGGCGGCCAAGAAGTCGACGGCCGAGAAGACGGGTGCGCCGGCTGCTCCATCCAAGGACGCGTCAGAAACAGCTGCCGCCGAACCGCTGACGACCGATGCGCAGGAGCCTGCCGCCGAACAGCTGACACCCGAGGTGCCGACGCCCGTTGCCCAGTCGTTGCCGGCCGAGGCGCCGGCTCCCGTCGCGGCGACGACCGCCGAGCCGGAGGCGCCGACCGAACGAGCCGTCGAACCTCCCCCCGAGGTGCCGGCTGCCCCGACGCCTACTGCTGTCGAGGCACCGGCGGCGTCGTTGCCAACGCCGGCCGAGCAGCCAGTCCCGGCGCCTGCCACCGACGACATCGCGGTCGACGCCGCTGCCGAGACCCCGGCCGACACCGCGGTCGAGACCCCGGTCGACACCGCGGTCGAGACCCCGGCCGAACGACCCGCCGAGCAACCGGCCGAGCAGCCGGTGGCGGCGATGTCCGAAAGCTCCGCGACCGCGAGTCGAGAGACCCCTGCTCCTCGCGTCGCCGCTGCGGCCGGCCGCGTGATCTCGAGCACCCGTCCCACGGCAACGCACGCTGACAGCACGCCCACTCGCACCGACGCGCCGGTGGCAGCGGCCGCCAGGGCCAGCGCTCCTGCGGCGCCACCGCGCCCCGGCGTCTCGCCGACCTCGGGACGCCCGATCCCGCCCCCGCCAGGACGCCCATTGTCGTCGTCGGGCAAACCCATCCCACCGCCGCCCGGCTCGGCCCGCACGGCTCCCGCCCGAAGTCCCCGTCCCGGTGGTCCGCCTCGCAGCGGCGGCCCAACCCGTCCCACCGGCCCTGGTGGCCCCCGACCCGGTGGACCCGGTGGACCCGGTGGTCCCGGTGGTCCAGGAGGGCCGCGCCCCGGTGGGCCAGGAGGCCCCGGCGGACCAGGGGGTCCTGGCCGTCCCGGTGCGCCAGGTCGCCCGAGCGGCCAGCGTCGGC
>JACDHN010000221.1 GCA_013821025.1 Acidimicrobiia bacterium
GGTCAGGGCATGGCCATGGTCATCGAACGCCTCAACTGATCTTCAGTCGCGCAGGATCGCCATCGCCAGCTCCCAGTCGACCTGCCACTCGGCCTCGGAGTGAGCCATGCCGCCCAGATGCCCCGCTCCCCAGAAGTGCCTGATCCCGGCTCAACGGCGGGCGCGCCGGGGGCCGGACTCGACGAGTCGTCGCAGAGCGCGCTCCACCTCCTGGGCGAGGATCAGGCTCGTCGTCTCGCGAGCGATCGGGCGCAGGGCGCCAAGGGCGGTGGCCAGTTCCTCTGGCGAGCCGCCCCCGGCGAACCCGGCGCCGGCACGCTCGACGAGCAACTTCACCGTGTCGTCGACGGCCTTCGCCAGGCGGCGGCTCAGCAGGTCGCGCATCGTGCCCGAGATCTCGAGGTCGATGCCGGCGCTGCGCAGGCGCATCGCCAAGTCGAGCAGCGTCGGACTCGGGACGTCCCAGCTGCCGTCGTCGCGGGCGACGACGTATCCGGCGTCGGTCAGCTCGCCGAGCAGCCCGCTTGGCCGGTCGCCGTGACGTTCCACCAGCTCGACCAACTCGTCGTGGTCCATCAGCCGCGGCCGGTCGTCGGACCATGGGGCGCTGAGCGTGGCGTCGACGCCGAGCCACTGGGAGACGGTGCGTGTCGGGTTGTCGGTGGCCACCAGATCGCGGATGGTCTGCAGCTTGAGGCCCCGATCGCGGAGCTCACCGATCAGGCGCAGGCGCTCGACATGGCCGTCGCCGTAGACGGCGTCGCGCCCATGCTTGGAGGGGCGCGCCAGCAGCTTCTCGGCCTGGTAGTAACGAATCGTTCGCTCGGGAACGCCGCTGACCGCCGCCAGCTCAGCCAGGCCGTATGTGGTGCCGTCGCCGGCGCAGGATGGCTCATCGCCAGTCGTGCTCACGGCACCAGTCAACCACATCCGAGCGATTGTGACATCGAACACTGTCACCGTATGTTGTCAGTGAACACTGTCACAGTCATACTGATGTCATGAGTGCAACGCTTGATCTTCCGAGGACCGCTGCCCGGTCCACCCAGCTCGTCAAGGCGTCGGAGCGGTCGACGCACGATCCGTTCGAGGAGATCGACTGGGACGGCCTCCCCGTCGACGACTCGGCGTTTCACTTGCCGCCTGAGCTGCTGTCGTTGTACGGCACGACTGCGTGGGATGAGATGACCGAGCCAGAGCGCATCGCCTACAGCCGCCACGAGACCGTGGCGCTGCTCGGCGCCGGCATCTGGTTCGAGAACGCGCTGATGCAGATCGTGCTGCGCCACCTGGTCGACATCCCGGTCACCGATCCGATGCATCGCTACTTGCTCGTCGAGGTGGCCGATGAGTGCCGCCACTCGACGACGGTCCGGGAGGCTGCGCCGGTGCTCGTGAACGAGATCGTGGCGCTGAGCCTCAATCCGGACGTGTTCGAGCAGCTCGGCATCGACGGTGGCTTGATGATCGCCGCGTCCAATCCGCATTACCGCGACAACGTCGTCGCCGGGCTGTCGAAGCTCACGTCCTTCCTCACCGAGATCGGTGTGATCGACGACGATCACCGCACCCCGTGGCTCGAGCGCGGCTTGGTCGCGGCGTGAGCGCAGCGAACGAGACCACTAGAAGTGATACGTCTGGGGTGACTCGGCTCGCACCTGCACCGTCGGCAGCTCGCCCGTGGTCTCCCAGGCCCGCACGACGTAGCGCTCTCCGCCGCTCGTGACCTCGGCGAGAGCCCAACTCATCACGGATTCGCGCACGCCGGCACCGAGACCCAGCATGCCACTCACCTCAAGCCCAGCCGATTCCGCCTCGGCACGCCACAGGCCTACGAGCCCGCGGCGCAGCTCGGGGTCCTCGATCAGGTCGCTGCCGTGCAGGCTGAGCACTATCGACGTGATCGACACCGGATCCAGGTGACCGAGCGCCACGTACTGGCCGCCCAACTCGTCGTCGAACACGACCTGTACCTCGCCCGTCGGCATTGGCTCGTCGCCGATGAACCCGTACTTCACCTGCGGCAACCCGTCGTCGCCCTCGCACAGCCAGCGGACGCGGTCACCGGGCACGAACGTCACGCAGTCCTCAGTTCCTCGACCACGGCGTCGGACAGCTCCGACCACGAGCGGACGACGGTCTCGGACCAGTTGTCGAACGGCAGATCGGTGAGCGCGACGAGCGCGCCACCGGCGTCCGGGTCGACCCACATCATGGTTCCGGCGCCACCGAAGTGGCCGAATGTGCGCTCGCTGTTGCCGCGGCCGGTCCAGTGGGGCCATTTGTCCCCCCGGACTTCGGTCCCAAGCCCCCACGGACACTTTTCGAAGCGTCCCACGCCGGGAACGATACCGCCGAGATCGGCGTAGTGCGGACGACGCACGGCTGCCGCCGACTCGGCGCTGATCAACGTCGGGCGCTGCAGCTCGCCGAGGAACGACGCCACGTCGGTGACGGTGCTCCACAGCCCGTGGGCCACCGGTCCGCGCAGATCGCTCGACGTGAGCCCGAGCGGCGCCAGCACGCCCTCGGTCAGGTAGGTGTCGAAACCGATCCCAGTCTGAGAGGCGATCGCTGCGGCCGCCAGCTCGATCCCCGTGTTGGAATAGATGCGTCGCTGTTCGGGCGGGCTGATCGGATCGTCGCCCTCGAACGGGTAGCCGCCGGCGTGACTCAGCAGGTGCTCGATCGTGCATCCCGGCTGTCCAACGGCATGATCGAGCGTCACCGTGCCCTCCTCCACGGCGATCATGGCCGCCCAACCGGCGAACACCTTTGTGATCGAGGCGAGTCGGAACGGCTCGTCGACCGGTCCGAACGAGGCCACCACCCGTCCGCCGGCGTCGACGATGGCAGCCGCCGCCGTCGGCACGGGCCATGCACCGACCACGTCGAGGGCGCTCCCGTGGGGCCTCGCATCGCCCCCCATCGAGGCCGGTCAGCGCTGGTCGTTGGTGATCAGCTCGGCAACGCGAAACGCCAGGTCGAGGCTCTGGCGACCGTTGAGCCGGGGATCGCACATGGTCTCGTAGCGGTGGTCGAGCTGGTCCTCGGACACGGCATCGGAGCCGCCGAGGCACTCGGTGACAGCGTCGCCCGTGAGCTCCACATGAATGCCGCCCGGCCAGGTGCCCTCGGCCCGATGGGCGCGCACGAAGCCGTCGATCTCGGCGACGACGGAATCGAAGTGCCGGGTCTTGCGCCCGTTGGGAGCGGAATACGTGTTGCCGTGCATCGGGTCGCAGGCCCACACGACGGGGTAGCCGGCGTCGGTGACGGCTCGCAGCAGCGGCGGCAGCACCCGCTCGACGTTGCCTGCACCCATGCGGGAGATCAGGGTGAGCCGGCCGGGTTGATGCGCCGGGTTGAGTGCCTGGCACAGCTCGAGCACCTCTCTGACCGTCGTCGTCGGACCGATCTTGCAGCCGATCGGGTTACCGACGCCGCGGAGGAACTCCACGTGGGCGCCGTCGAGCTGACGTGTGCGTTCGCCGATCCACAGCATGTGCGCCGAGCAGTCGTACCATCCACCGGTGAGCGAGTCCTGGCGCGTCAGCGCCTCCTCGTAGCCGAGTAGCAGGGCCTCGTGGCTGGTGAACACATCGACGGTACTGAGGTTCGGGTTCGACTCGGTATCGATCCCGGCGGCACGCATGAAGCGCATCGCCCTGGCGATCTCTGCGGCGACCCGCTCGTAGCGGCGGCCGGATGGGCTCGACGAGACGAACTCCTGGGTCCAGGCGTGCACCCGGTTGAGGTCGGCGAAACCGCCCTTCGTGAACGCGCGTAGCAGGTTCATCGTGGACGCCGACTGGTTGTAGGTCTGCACGAGGCGTTCGGGGTTCGGCACACGGGCCAGCGGGTTGGGCGCGGCGTCGTTGATCATGTGGCCCCGGAACGACGGGATGTCCTCGTCGCCGACGCGCTCGTTGGCACTCGATCGGGGCTTGGCGAACTGGCCGGCCATGCGCCCGACCTTCACCACCGGCACGCCCATCGAGTACGTGAGCACGACCGCCATCTGCAGGATGACGCGCAGCTTCTCGCGGATGTTGACGGCCGAGAACTCCTCGAAGCTCTCGGCGCAGTCGCCGGCCTGCAGCAGGAAGGCGTTGCCGACGGCCACCTCGGCGAGCGACGCCTGCAGCGAACGGGCCTCCCCGGCGAACACGAGCGGCGGATAGCTCTCGATCTGCTTCAACGCCCGGTCGAGGCCGTCGGCGTCGGGCCACTCGGGCTGCTGCCCGGCGGGGCGGTCCCGCCACGACGACGGCGCCCATGTCTGCGTCATGATGCAAGCCTATAAACGAGGAGTGCGACTTCGTCAGACGGCGAGGATGCGCTCGGCATCGTCGCGCAGGCCGACGACGGCCCGGCTGACGAGACGGCGGGCGGCCTCGGCGGTGACGCCCAGGCTCTCACCGACCTCGCGGAAGCTCTTGCGCTCACCATCGAGCAGACCGAAGCGGGCCTCGACGGCGAAGCGGGCGCGATCATCGAGCGTCGACAGCAGCTCGTCGAGCAAATCGCTGTCGATGATCGTCATCACGTGGTCTTCGGGTGTGCCGTCGTCGTTGGCCATCAGGTCACCGAGCGTGGCGTCGCCATCGTCACCGACCGTCTTGTCGAGCGACACCGGCGTGGTCAGCCGGTGCAGTTCGGCATTGGTCTGATCGAGGGTCTCACCGTCACCCGACGCCTGTCGCAGCGCGGCACGCAGACTGGCAGAGCGATCACCAGGGATGCGGATGAGGCTGGCCTTCTGGTCGAGTGCCCGGCCGATGGCCTGGCGGATCCAGAAGGTGGCGTAGGTGGAGAACTTGAAGCCGCGGCGCCAGTCGAACTTGTCGACAGCGTGCTCGAGACCGAGGTTCCCCTCCTGGATGAGGTCGAGCAGGTCCATACCCTGGGGGAGGGGATAACGGCGAGCGATGCTCACGACGAGCCGCAGGTTGGAGCGGATGAAACGGTCCTTCGCCTTGGCAGCTTTGACCACCGAAGCCTTCAGGTCTGCGCCCTTCTTGCCGGCTTCGAGCTGCTCGGCCGCTTCACGCCCCGCCTCGATCGAGCGCGACAGCTCGCGCTCGTCTT
>JACDHN010000036.1 GCA_013821025.1 Acidimicrobiia bacterium
CACGCAACCCAGCACGGCACCAGGCTCGTCGCTGGCGTCCGAGACCACGGCGACGGCTACTCCGTCCGTCGAGATCGTCGGTGTGTACGAGGCGATCGGGTTCTATCCGGCGTGCGGCAACGAGACGCTCGACCACGAGGGCGTGACCTGGTACCCGCTCGCTCACGCCGGCTTCGACCCCATGGACCCGGCCCTCCAGGACCGAGCCGACGAGGTACTCGCCGTCGAACGCGAGGATTCACCGGTCGCGGGTGTTCACGGCTTGGCAAGAGTGCCGTCGCCGGGCCCAAGCGACGACATCGGGACACTCGTCGTGTGGGCCGACGGTGTTGCCCGCTGGGTGTCCAAGAGCCGAGACCTCGACGTGTGGCTGATCGACGACGAGATCGTCTACACGTGGGTCTGCTAGGCGGTGGCTGCGCCGAGTGTCGTGGTCTGGCCCAATGGCACCCATTGCGACCGGGTCGGGAGTCTTCGCCAACGCAACGTTGGTGCCGTCAGTCGACGCCGTCGGGCCGTGCGGGTTGGCCCGCCGCTACCTCTCCGAGGCCCCGTGGCCGAGCTCCACCCCACATGCGATACTGAACCCGCTCAACCTGACGGCCTACCAACCGGTGGCTGAGCCGCGCGGGCTTGCTTGCGTGGGCGCTCGACAAGGAGAGTCATGACCACCTTCACTCGGTCGGACGACCTGCAGGGAGCGCAGTTCGTCGACGCGAACCTGCGTGGCGCCCGGTTCGTCAGGGCTGAACTCTCCGGCGTCGTGATGCGCGCGGTCGACGTGCAGGGGGCGGACATCGACGCACCGTGGCTCTTCGATGGCGAGAGCTACTTGCGCGTCAACGGTGTCGACGTGATCCCACTCGTCGAGGCCGAGCTCAACCGCCGCTTTCCCGGCCGCGCCGACCGGCGTGCCGCAGATCCGGATGCCCTGCGCGCGGCATGGGCGACGCTCGAGCGCACCTGGGCGGCCACGCACGAGCGCGTTGCGGCGATGCCGGCTGGCACGGTCAATGTCTCGGTGGACGGCGAGTGGTCGTTCGCGCAGACGGTGCGGCACCTGGTCATGGCCACGGACACGTGGTTGGGCCGGGCGATCCTGGAGATCGAACAGCCATTCCACCCCATCGGGCAACCGAACGTCGAGTACGCGACGGACGGCAACGACATGTCGATCTTCACGACGGTCACACCCCCGTACGCCGACGTGCTCGAGGTCCGTGCGGGCCGCGTCGCGATGATGCGCGACTTCCTCGCCGCCGTCACACCGGACGACCTGGCCGAAACGCGCAAGAACCCCTGGGCCCCCGAATACCCGGAGACCACCCTCTCCTGCCTGCACACGATTCTCGGGGAAGAGTGGGAGCACCACCGCTATGCGGTCCGCGACCTCGACGCGATCGAGGCGACCTCCGACGCATGAGCGGTGACCCCAGCTCACCGTCGGTCAGTTCACCGTCGGACAGCTCGCCCCTACTGAACGGCTCCACGCGGATCACTCGCAGCGCTCGAGGTGACGAGGGCTGGACCCGATCAACAGCCGATCAGCGCTTCGCGAGCCGGCGTTCCCGGACGCAGGGTGGCCTGGCGTTATCGGGCGATCTTCTCGGACGGGTGCCTCAACGTTGTTGCCGGCACTGTGTGGAGACACGCCGCGACCCCTACCGTGACTTGCCAACCGGCCGCCGCTTCACCTAGGAGTAAGACATGGCGATCGAGGGTGACTACGAACCGAGCGCGCTTCAATGGGTGCGCGATCAGGTCGAGGCGTACGAGGCTTCCGGGGGTACGAAGGCGAACACGCTCCGTGACACCGGCATCCCCGTAATCATCGTGACGATGAAGGGCGTGAAGAGCGGCAAGGTCCGCAAGATCGCCCTGATGCGCGTGGAGCACGAGGACGAGTACGCGCTTGTTGCGTCGTACGGTGGCGCTCCCAAGCACCCGGTCTGGTATCACAACCTGACGGCCGACCCCGGCGCCGTGCAGGTGCAGGACGGCCCGAAACCGTTCGATGTCACGGTCCGCGAGGTCGGCGGTGACGAACGCGCCGCCTGGTGGGAGCGGGCGGTCGCCGTGTTCCCCAACTACGCCGAGTACCAGGGCAAGACCGACCGAGAGATCCCGGTGCTCATCGCCAACCCACGTTGAACGGGCCGGCGCAAGGTGCCGACCGGTGTCTTGCCGTGGCGCTGAGGATCCGGCGGTCAGCCGAGCTCGTTGCGCCACGAATGGCGCGGCGCAAATCCGACGAGGCGTTTCGCTTTATCGTTGGCGTAGAACGTCTCATAGCGACCCATGTCGCGTCGACGTGAGACGCCAGCGTAGAACTGCTCGTAGACCGCATCGCTTGGAATCCCGACCGACGTGTCATCGTTTGAGACGTTGAAGACCTCGTAGCCGAGGCCGTCGGTGCGGAGGCAGCAATCGACCATGTGGCCGAGGTCGCGGGCATCGATGTAGGCAAAGATGTTGCGACGCCGCAGACCGGGATCGGCGACGAACGCGGGGAACTTGGTCTCGTACTCGTGCGGCTCGATCACGTTGTTGATGCGCAACCCGTAAATGTCGATGCCGCTACGTGCCTGAAACGACCGTGCCGTCGCCTCGTTGACAACCTTCGACATCGCGTAGCTGTCGTGGGGAACCGTTGGATGCTCCTCGTCGATCGGCACGTATTCGGGCCTGACCTCGCCGTCGGCGAAACAAATCCCGTAGGTCGTCTCGGAGCTCGCAAAGATCACCTTCCGAATCCCCAACTTCACAGCGGCGTCGATGATGTTGTACGTGCTGAGTGCATTGATACCGAACGTCTCGTTGTCGGGGCGGACGAGGATCGCCGGGATCGCCGCGAAGTGAACGACGGCGTCATACCTCGGAACACCTGTGCCACGCTCCAGCTCATCAAGACCGGCGTACGCCGAGAGAGCGTTGAAGACCTGCCCGGCGACTGTCAGATCGATGTGAAGGTCCGCGACCCCCGACTCACCGAGCGGCACCATGTCACCGTTCACTACCCGGTGCCCCTGTTCGACGAGATGTCGGATCGCATGCCGACCCGCCTTACCGCTCCCACCGGTGAAGAACACTCGCACCTCTGCGATCGTACGCACCGATTGTCGGCGACGGCGCTCAGGTCCACCGCGACGGAACCAACTCACTTCACGGTAGGCGGTGAGAAGCGCCCCTCACCGGCGGTCACGACGCGCCAGATCTCCCGCTCGGCGCTCACGTATGCCTGCTCGATGACGACCTGATTGTGCCGCGACTCGGCGATCGGTCGCGCTGCCTCCGCCAGTGCTCAGACGACCCGGGCTGCCACCCTGATGGCCGACCTCGCCAGACTGGAGCACCGAAGGTCCCCACTTGACGTTCGGTAGCGCCATCCATCCGGGGTTCACGGACGCGTGCGGTCGGCATTGTCCGTCGGTATCGGATACCTCGCCGTCGTTCGGTGTGAATCGTTCACGGCCCCGGAAGCGCACAGGCGCATTCGCCGCGCACCATCGCTGCCCGTCGACAAGTTGGTTGAGTTTGCGCCCGAGCCGTGGTTATGGCGTGCGAACGAGAGTGGACGGCCGTCCTGCCGCTCGCGATCGCCTCCAACGGCACCTTCGGGGCACGGGCCGCGGTGCCCAAGCCAACCAGCCATGTGATCAAGGGGCTGGGCGAACTGTCAGTTCGACCGGGGGCTGGACCCTCCGGCGCGGACGCCGGGCCACTTGGCGAGATCACCGGCGATGATCGCGTCGACAACGGCGACGGCAGCAGGACGGTCGCCCACAGCCAGCAACGACGTGGCGAGCGCCATCCGCAGCCCCGCACGCACCGTGGCCGTCAACTGTTCGTCGGGTGTGCCGGCCGTGAGTGGCGGCGTCAGCAACTCGACGGCTCTGTGATGTTCGGCAGCGTGAGCGGCAAGCAGGCCATCGATGTAGGCACCACGCGGGTGCGAACCGAGACGTCGTCAGCGCCCGGTCCAGCGGAGGCGCGTACGAGCTCGCCGATCAGGCGGGTCTTGCCGATGCCGGGCTCACCTGACACCAGGCCCACCACCGGCTCGTCATCGGACGCCACCTCGGCGACCTCGACGAGACCGGTCAGACGGACCAGTGGGCCGACCCGGCCGACCATCGCCGGGCTCACACCGGCTCGAGCCGTCACCGCGAGGAGGATCCGCTGCGAAGCGGGGCGGTGCGGCTCGCCGGCATGGCCCGTCACGGTATCGGCCGGGTCTGCCCACGTTCTTGGAGTATGGGAGAAGGACTCAGGCATTCTCAGGACGGTTGTGGGAACGCACGAGCCGCACCAGACGACGACGACCAGCGGCGGCCATCAGGTCCTCCCGATGCTCACGGGCCAGATCGGTGTACTGGAGTGGATGCATCGCTTCATCATCGCGATCTAAGGCATCTGGACACATCGGTATATGTACCTATTTCGGGTCGGGGTGCCCATCGGCACACGTGGCTCGGTGTCGCTGGGCTCGGCGGGCTCTGCCACACTGACTCGGTGGCCCACCCCATCGACGTCGACGACTTCCGCACCGAAGTCACTGCATTCCTCGACGCCAACGCCGAGCGCAAACCCGCCGAGCGTCAGTTCGAATGGGGCAAGGGCTCCGACCAAGTTGCAGTGTTCGAGGAGCGCGACCCGGCCGTCGAACGAGAGTTGCTGGCGGCGGCGTCTGCGTGGCGGGCGAAGCGCTACGACGCCGGCCTGGGCTGGATCACGGGGCCGAGCGAGTTCGGCGGACGAGATCTCGCCGCCGCCCATCAGCGCGCTTATGACACCGCCGAAGCCGGCTATCGGGTGCCCAGCCAGAGCGTCTTCACCATCGGGCTCGGCATGGTGGCGCCGACGGTCCTGGCCCATGGCACGGATGCCGCCAAGAACCGCCTGCTGGCAGCGATGTACCGCGCCGACATCGTCGCCTGCCAGCTGTTCTCCGAGCCCGGCTCCGGCAGCGATCTGGCCAGCGTGCAGACACGGGCCGATCGCGACGGTGACGAGTGGCTGATCTCGGGTCAGAAGGTGTGGACGACCGGCGCCCAGTTCAGCGACATCGGTGAGGTCATCGCCCGCACCGACCCCGACCTGCCAAAGCACCAAGGCCTGACCGGCTTCATCGTCGACATGAAGGCGCCCGGCGTGGAGGTACGCCCGCTGCGCCAGATGACCGGTGGGGCGAGCTTCAACGAGGTGTTCTTCAACGAGGTGCGTGTGCCCGACGAGGACCGCCTCGGCGACGTGAACCAGGGTTGGACGGTCGCCCTCACGACGCTGATGAACGAGCGCGCCGCCATCGGCGGTGGCGGGATGGGCGGCGGCGACATCATGACCAGGCTGCTCGCCATGCCAAGGGCATTCGGCTGCGAGGACGATCCGCTCGTTCGCCAGCGCCTTGCTGACCTCGTCATCCACACCCGCGTGCACCGCTACACGATCCAGCGGGCCATGGACCGCATCCGCGCCGGCCAACTGCCGGGTCCCGAGTTGAGCATCGCCAAGCTTGCAGGCACGAACAACATGCTGCGCATGGGCGAGTTCGTGGCCGCCGTGCTCGGGCCCCGCATGACTGCCGACACCGGAGAGTGGGGCACGTTCGCCTGGAACCAGCTCGTGCTCGGCACGCCCGGCCTCCGTGTAGCCGGTGGCACCGACGAGGTGATGCGCAACATCGTCGGCGAGCGGGTGCTGGGGCTTCCCAAGGAGCCAGGGATCGACACCACGTCGCCGTTCCGCGAGCTGCGGGTCGGCACCCAGCGGCAGAACTGACTGCGCTAGCAACCGATGGGTCACCAGCACGAACGGCTGTACCACATCGGTTTCGGTCGCTCGGACCTGCCGGCCGACACGACGCTGGCGCTGCTCTCGGGTGATCCCGACCGCTCGGAGCTGATCGCCACGGAGCACCTCGACGACATGGCGGTCCTGTCGCGGCACCGTGGGCTCGACTCGTTCATCGCCCACCTCGGCGGCGGACAGCCCGTGGTGTGCGCCACGAGCGGCATGGGCGCTCCCTCGATGAGCATCGTCGTCAACGAGCTCGTGCAGGCCGGCATCGGCACGATCATCCGCATCGGCACCAGCGGATCGATCCAGGAACGCGTCAAGTCGGGCTCGGTCGTCATCGGGTCGGGTGCGCTCACGCTGCAGGGAGCCGCCGCCGACATCGCCCCGCCGGAGTTCCCTGCGGTCGCCGACCCGTTCCTGACCGTCACGCTGGCGCACGCCGCCGACGAGTTGGGCCTGGATCGCCACGTTGGCGTGATGGCGTCGACGGACACGTTCTTCGAGGGCCAGGAGCGCTCGACGTCGTCGGCCAACCCCCACCTGCTACGGCGGCTGCGCGGCGCCATCGACGAGTACGCCGCGCTCAACGTGCTCAACTTCGAGATGGAGGCAGGGACGCTGTTCAAGATGGGCGCCGTGTACGGGTTCGCCGCCGCCTGCGTGTGCGGGATCATCGCCGAGCGCATCGAGGACGAACGCCCGGACCTGGAGGAGAAGGACGCGGCCGTCGACAGGGCCATCCGCGTCGCCGTTGCCGGCGCCGAAGCCTGGCTCAGCTCAGTGCCGTGACCGCCTGGCGGGGGTCCCGTCCCTCCAGCGCCGCCGACAGCATGTCGGGGAACTGATCGGGCGTGCAGCCGAACACGACGGCTCCCCTGGCCTCCAGCTCGGCGGCGTTCACGTGGTCGAACGCCGGCGTTCCGTCGTCGGACAGGCTGAGCACCACGACCACCGTGACGCCCTGGGCGACGAGCGCGGCGACATGGGAGACCATCGCCACCGCGTCGCCCCCCTCGAACAGGTCGCTGATCAGCACCAGCACCGTCTCGGCCGGGCGGGTCACGAGCGACCGGCAGTACGTCAAGGCGGCTGCGATGTCGGTACCGCCGCCGAGTTGCACGCCGAACAGCACGTCGACAGGATCGTCCAGCAGCTCGGTGAGATCCGCCACGGCCGTGTCGAACGCCACGAGCTGGGTGCGCAGCGACGGGATCCGCGCCAGCACCGATCCGAACAGCGCCGCGTAGACCACACTGTCGGCCATCGAAGCACTCTGATCGACGGCGATGACCACGTCGCGCGCCAGGCTTGGAGCCCTCCGGCCGTGGCCGACGAGCCGCTCCGGCACGACGGTGTGTTGCTCGGGCAGCCAGTGGCGCATGTTGGCGTGGATCGTGCGCGGCCAGTCGATGTCGGACGGCCGCGGCCGCCGGGTGCGGTCGCCCCTGGCCAGCGCCCCAGCCACGGCAGCACGGATGCGATCTTCGAAGCGGATCCGCAGCTCGTCGAGCACCTTCGCCACCACCTGGCGAGCCGTGTCGCGGGTGGCATCGGGGAGCAGTTGGTTGAGCTCGATGAGCATCGCCACGAGCTGCAAGTCGGCCTCCACCGTGGACAGCAGCTCTGGCTCCAGCAACAGCTGCCGGAGCTCGAGACGTTCGATGGCGTCGTGCTGCAGCACCCGCACCACCGGCGTGGAGAAGTAGCGGCGGATGTCGCCGAGCCACCGGGTGACCGACGGCGCCGATCGACCCAGCCCACCTGGGCCTCGCCGGCCGCCGAGCCGATTGCTCGACGTGTTGCGCAGGTCGTACACGGCGCCAAGCGCGGCGTCCATGCGGGCATCGTCGGTGTGGAGGGACACGCCCGTCCCGTCGGCATCGTCACCTCCGATCACCAACCTCCAGCGGCGCAGCCGTTCGGCATCGGACACAGTGGTGGTCATGGCGGTGCTCCCGGCAGCCCGAGCAACCGGCCGACGAGTGTGGCGGCTTGCGCCAGGCGTTCGGGGTCGAGGCCACCGACGGCGGCAACATCTACCTGGCGATCGGTGAGCACCCAACCGATTTGGCGGCGCTCGGCCGGCTCGAAGCCTCCGAACGTGCGACGCAGCAGCGGCACCACCTGCTCGAACGACTCACCGTTGAGGCCGCACAGCCAGGTGTCGATGATGGCCAGCAGCTCGGCGTCGTGGATCAGCACGGTGCCACTGCCGGCGAGGAAGCCCTCGACGAACGTGGCGCCGCATTCTGGCGGCGTGCCCACCGACAGAGCCCGGCTGAGCCGCTTCTCCACTTGTGCGGCCGACCACCATCCGGCGTCGTGCAGCACGCGCGCGGCCCGCCCGGCGACGAGCCCGCCCCTGTCGGCGTCGGCGAGCTGGGCAACGACAGCTCGCCATCGGCCGTCGCGCTGCGGGTGCTCGCACAGGGCGAGGGCAGCGTGCACGGCCGCCACCCGCCGAGCCGCCACTGGCGCGGCGTCGGCCGACGGGCGGGCGAACGCCGCCACCATCCCGGCCAGCACCCTGTCGACGAACCCGTCGAACACCTGCCGCACAGAGGCCTGATCGGTGTCGCGGACGTCGCCGTATCGGATCGTGTCGGCCAACGGACCGAGCGTGTCGATCAGCTCCCCGAGATCCGGATCGCGTGCGCCCCGGTCGCTCAGGCCCCGCAGGCACGGCCCGACGGCGTCGGGAAGGTCGGCCCGCAGCGCCCCGTGAAGCGTCGCCTCCAGCTCCGTGAGCGAATCGGCGGTGCGGGCGCGGTCGATGCAGCGCGACGTCGCGGCACGCAAGAGCGTGGTGCCGAGCGCCGACGACTCGACGACGCGAAGCGCGTCCTCGGGCTGGGGCACCAGCTCCCACGTCTCGCGGAACGTGCCCGACGAACCCCGACCGTCCACGAGCCTGGCGCCACGCAAACCCAGCACTGCGCTGCGGTGCAACAGCTGCGAGCGGGCCCTGCCGGACGGTGTACGAAGGTCGAGCTCGACCCTTCGCGGTGTCGATGACGGACGCAGGCGGCAGCGCCGTTGCTGGGCTGCGAGGTCGCGGGCCAGCGGTACCTGGGGAGCATCGTCGGGCACCTCACCGATGGCGTCGCCGATGACGAGCCGCCGGCGCAACATGACGCCGCCTGGCAACGTGCCCCGGCGATGGTCGGCGAATACGCTGTCGGCGGCGTCGAGCACCTCTGCCAGCCCCGGCCGGGGCCGGCCCCGCATCACGGCGAGCGCCTCGGCCAGGCGGCTGGCCCCGATGAGGTGGTCGGGCGAGGCGTCGAATCCCTCGGTCCGCAGGAACCGGGCGGCGTCGACGAGGAAGCGGTTGACGCCATCGGCGCCAGGGTGCTCGAACACGTGGGCGTACCAGCCAGGGCTCTCGATGCCGGCCCGGTATCCGCTCGCGGCGTCGAGTCGCTGGTGGGTCCACGGGATCCAGCTCATGGCCACCTTGGCCCTCGGATGCGCCCGGAGCGTGGATCGATCCGCCGTGGACGTGTGCTCGCCAATGTCGAGGGCGGGAACGTGCCAGGCGCCGCACACGACGCCGAGGCGCTCGAACCCGTCCGCAAGAGCAGATCGCATGGCCTCACGCATGTGCGCCTCCCGTCGGGCCTCGAACGCATCGCTGCTCGCCGGCGCCGCCCGGCGCAGCTCACCCATCGCCTCGGCGACGGCCTCGAACGCCGGGGCGCCATCGCCCCGGTGTTCGATCACGTCCTCCCACCAGCGCTCGGGCTCCGCGTCACCGGCAGCCGCCGCCAACTCGGCGATCGGATCGAACCCAGCCATCTTCTGCTCGTCGCCGGTCGGGCCGGCGCCGGTGCGAGATGCCAGCGTGGCCGCCAATGGCAGGTCGATGGCGCGCAGCTCGACGCCGTGGGCGAGCGCCCACCGGAAGGCTTGCCACTCGGGGCTGAACGACGCCAACGGCCAGAACGCCGCCACGTCTGGCTGGTCGACGACGTGGCCGAGCAGCGCCACCGGCGGCACGAGGCCACGCGCCACCCACGGCAACAAGAGCTGGGCATCAGCCGGGAACTCCACCAGCACGGCGTCTGGCTGCAACTCGTCGAGAGCCTTGACGACCGAGCGGGCCGAGCCAGGGCCGTGGTGCCGAATGCCCATCAGCGCCACCGACGTGGCCACGGCGCTGGCGGCGCTCACGGCTCGGCGGGTCCTTCGATGTCGTCACGAGCGGCGTCGTAGAACGACGCCCAACCGGCGCGGTCGCGCACGACGGTCTCGAGGTACTCACGCCACACGACGGTGTCGCGGGCGGGATCGCGAACCACGGCGCCCAACGTCCCCGACGCCACATCGCCAGGGCGCAACGTGCCGTCGCCGAAATGGGCGGCCAGGGCGAGGCCGTTCATGATCACCGAGATGGCCTCGGCCGTGGACAACGTGGAGGACGGCGACTTGAGGCTCGTTCGCCCGTCTTCGGTGACGCCAGAGCGCAGTTCGCGGAAGATCGTGACCACGCGGCGGATCTCTTCGTCGGCTCCCGACAGCGTGGGCAGGGCGAGCGGGGCCCCGAGCTCGCCGACGCGTTGGGCGACGATGCGTGCCTCTGTCTCGGCGTCGGCGGGCAGCGGGAGCAGCACGGTGTTGAACCGTCGGCGTAGGGCACTCGACAGCTCGTTGACGCCGCGGTCGCGGTTGTTGGCGGTGGCGATGACATTGAAACCCTGAACGGCCTGCAGTTCAACGTCGAGCTCGGGGATCGGCAACGTCTTCTCCGACAGCACCGTCACGAGCGCGTCCTGCACCTCCGACGTGATGCGCGTCAGCTCCTCCACCCGGGCGATGGCGCCCCTGGCCATGGCTCGGTAGATCGGGCTCGGCACGAGGGCAGCTTCGCTCGGACCCTCTGCCAGCAGGCGGGCGTAGTTCCACCCGTAGCGCAGCGTCTCCTCGGTGGTGCCGGCTGTGCCCTGCACGAGCAGCGTGGAGTCGTCGCTGATGGCGGCGGCGAGGTGCTCGCTCACCCAAGTCTTGGCCGTGCCCGGCACGCCGAGCAGCAGTAGCGCCCTGTCGGTGGCGAGCGTCGCCACGGCGATCTCCATGAGTCGCCGGGAGCCGATGTACTTTGGGGTGATCGAGGTGATCCCGGAGCCGTCGGCCAGCGTCCCACCCAACAGGTACGTCACGACTGCCTGAGGTGAGAGGTGCCAATTGGGTGGCCGTGGCCGATCGTCGGCGGCAGCCAGCGCAGCCAACTCGTCGGCATACGTGTCCTCGGGATGCGGGCGCAGCACCGAGGCGGTCCCTGGCTGATCGCTCACCGATCCTCCTCGAAGCTGGCCAGCATCGCAAGACGGCGCCGAGCCAAGTCGGCGATGATGGCTGCTGCGGCACCGATGCGCTGGTCGGCAGCCATGGAATCGAGCATTGGGACGACGGCGGGCAGCGATGCGCTGGGCATCCGCGCAACGACGTGCTCCACGAGCCGGCGGTCAGCTGCGGCGAACCCGGCACCAGCGAGCACCTGGCCGATGCGACTGGCGAGCTCGTTCGGATCACCGTTGACCAGCGGAGCCACATCGGGATGCAGCGGCAGCTCGGATAGGGCCGCCGGATCGACGCCAGGGCGCGGCGGCGGGGCCAACGGAACGTCGAGATGCTCGCTCATCCAGCGCACGACGGGTCCGCCGATCTGCTGCGCCAGCTGGCGGCGGCGCACATCGGTGCGGTGAAGCTCCAGCATGTCGACGAGCACATCGGCCGGCACCCGCTCGCCCCGCTGCCACACCGTCGCCATCCACTCGTCCTCGAGCACCGGCCACCCGTCGACGATCGACCGCCATTGCCGAGCTGCAGCCGGCGCGCACAGCGGGCGGGGATCATCAGCAGGCGGCGCGAGCAGGTGCGCCGGCCGACCTGGTTGCAACGCCACGCGCCGAGCGACGGTCATCACCGCGAGCTGGTTCAAGAAGACGGCGTCGGGAGCCGAGTCGCCGACGATCACGGCCAGGTCGGCGACCACGTCGGCGATCGGCCCTGGTGGTGCGGCGGGAGGCTGGCGCCGGTCGGTGCCGAGCAGCGCCGTCGTCAACAATGCCCCCCACGCGTCGTCGAGCAGGTCGGTCATACTGCGTCCACGAAGGACGGGTCGGCCAGGGGGCCGACGTCGACGACTCGATCGTCGAGGTGCACGGTAAGGGGGATCAATCCGGCGGGCGTCCACTCCACGGTCATGTCGGCGGGCCGGCCACCGC
>JACDHN010000222.1 GCA_013821025.1 Acidimicrobiia bacterium
GGCGATCGCAGCGCCGATGCCGCGGCCCGCTCCGGTGACGATGGCGTTGCGCCCGGACAGGAGCTGTCCAACGGCCCGCTCTTGTGCGTCCATACGGCTCACTGTGGCACCTCGCTCCTGTCAGCGTCGTCCCGTTCCCCTCCCGGCTGTCCCCGACTCCCACCACGGGTGACGATCAGATCCGAGATGGAGGAGGGGCGATGAGCTTCGACACTGCAACCCGAGCTCGCTTCGGCGAGGGCCCAGGCGACAGCCGCGACGTGTTCCCGACGACAGCGTGGATCCTGCCGTGGCCGGATCCTGTGCTCGATCAACGAGGGCACGACCCGCGCTCGAGGTACGTGGAACAGTTCTGGCTCGGCGTGATCGGGCCCACCGGTACGTGGCTGCTGAGGCGCATCGTGGCACGCTTCGACGACGAACCTGACGGTTTCGAAGTGGTGTGCGCCGATCTTGCCGGCGAGCTCGGGCTCAGCGTGACCAAGGGATTCGCCAGCCCGTTTGCGCGGGCCCTGCACCGCTGCGTGATGTTCCAGGCTGCCCGACCGCTCGACGGTGGCACGCCCGGTTGGCAGGTGCGCCGGCGGCTGCCAACGGTGGCCCAGCGGCATCTACGCCGTCTGCCTCAGCGCATCCAGGAGCACCACAGCGGCTGGGACCACGCGATCGGTAACGACCAGATCGACCGGGCTCGGCTGCTGGCCGAGGCGATGGTCGGCGTCGGAGACGACCCCGATCTGGTCGAGCGTCAACTGCTGGCCGTCGGGGTGCCGCCCGCCGCCGCCAGCCAAGCCTGCGAGCACGTGCTGCGAGCATCGTGACGTCATGCTGTCGGCATGGAGCCCGGCGAAGGCGAGGTCGGATTCTGCCTCCACGCCTGCCGAACGCAGTCCCCTGCGCGCTCGGCGGCGCACTCCAGCAGCGCCGTCTTCCCCATGCGTGGATCACGACCGACCGGGCGACGCTCCTGCCGGCGCCTGCGATCAACCCATCGATCACCGCACACTCAGGTGCTCGTCCGTGAAGCACACGGTCGAGGGCAATGCCGCCTACGTGGCCAGCAGATCGATCAACAGGCGGGTCCCGAACGCTGTCCCGCCCTTCGACCAGATGCCGTCGTCGGCATCGGACATCATCGGACCGGCGATGTCGAGATGGGCCCACGGCACATCACCAACGAACTCCGAGAGGAAGATGGCGGCCTGGATGGCACCCCCGTAGCGATTGCCGATGTTCTTCATGTCGGCGACGTTGGAGTCGAGCAGCTTGCGGTAGTGGTCACGGGCCAGCGGCATCGGCCAGACCGGCTCGCCGACGTTCTCGCCAGCCGCCCTGATGCGGCTCATCAGCGTGTCGTCGTTGCCGAAGAGGCCCGCCATCTTGGAGCCCAGCGCCACCATGCAGGCGCCGGTCAGCGTGGCGATGTCGACGATGGCGTCGGGCTGCTCCTCGGCGGCCAGCGAGAGGCCGTCGGCCAGGATCAAGCGGCCCTCGGCATCGGTGTTGTGCACCTCGACCGTCTTGCCGTTGCGGATGGTGAGCACATCGCCGAGCTTGAGGGCGCTGCCCGATGGCATGTTGTCGGTGCACATCAGGAAACCGGTGACGGCCGAGCGGCAACCGAGCGGCGCCAGGGCGCTCATCGTCGCCAGCACGGCGGCCGCCCCCGACATGTCGAGCTTCATCATGGCGTGCATCTCGTCGGACGGTTTGAGGCTGATGCCACCCGAGTCGTACGTCACGCCCTTGCCCACCAGGGCGACGTGCTGGCGCGGGCGCGCAGGCCGGTACGTCAGCTTGACCATCCGCGGCGGTTCGGCGCTTGCCTGGTTGACGCCGATGATCCCGCCGCACCCGAGGCGGGCAAGATCCTCGAGCTCGAACACCTCGACGTCGAGCTGCGGGTCAGCGGCACCGATCTCGAGGGCTCGCTCTGCGAGCAGGCGGGCGGTGAGGGCCGCAGGTGGCGTGTTGGCGAGGTCCCTGGCCAGCTCGGCGGCGCCGGCCAACACTCGACCACGCGCAGCGGCCCTGGCAGCGCTCTCAGGGTCGGCGCTCGACACCAGCGTCAACGACTGCAACACCGTGTGATCCTGCTCCTCGCTGCGGTATCCCTCATAGCGGTAGCGGGCCAGCAGGATCGCCTCGGTCACGACCTCCATGGCCTCGGCAGGCGCTGACCCGTCCACAGTGGCCAGTGAGGTGGCAAGACGGGCATGGCGACTCGCGGCTCGCGAGAACTTGGCCGCCGCACCGCGCAGATCGGCGGCGTCGACTGGTCCCTCCCCGATGCCGACGGCCACGACGGTCGGACCCGATGCCTGAGGCATCACCAGTACATCGCCCATCTTGCCGGTGAACCCGTTGGCCGACAGGACCGACCTGGACACCCCGACGATGCGGGGCACTGGCCCGCTGGCGGCGACCGGGATCCCGATGGCGTCGACATCCTTTGGCATGGTCTTGGTGATCGACAGCTCGACGGCGTGCGCTTGGCTCATGACGACCATTCTGACGCCCATCGTCGTAACGGCTGTGATCGCCGACAGCCCGGTCTGGGCGCAGATCTTGTCGAGGACCGGAACAATCCAGCCCAGAAGCGTCGGGGAGAGATCACGCCCAGACGGCGGTAGGGGAAGAACGGCATGGTTGGTCGTTAGCCTGGCCGAGCTGTGGAACGGGTGACGTATCTCGATGCCGTGGCGAATGGCGTGGTCGTGTTCGACGGCGCCTTCGGCACGTTCATCCAAGACCTCGAGTTGGGCGCCGACGACTTCGGCGGGATCGAGCTCGAGGGCTGCAACGAGATGCTGTGCGTCACACGTCCAGACGTCATCGCAGCGATGCACGAGGCGTTCTTCGACGTCGGTGTCGACGCCATCGAAACTGCCAGCTTCGGTAGCTTCGCTCCCGTGCTGGCGGAGTACGACATCGCCCACAAGGTCCACGAGCTGAACGAGGCGGCTGCCAGGATCGGACGTGAGGTCACCGACCGCTACGAGCAGGCCGATGGGCGCACCCGCTACGTCGCCGGCTCGATCGGGCCCGGCACGAAGTTGCCGAGCCTCGGTCACATCACGTTTCCCCAGCTGCGCGACGCATACGCCGAGCAAGCCCGCGGCCTGCTTGCCGGCGGTATCGACCTGTTCCTGATCGAGACGTGCATGGACCTGCTACAGGTGAAGGCAGCGATGATCGGCTGCCGGACGGCGATGCGCGAGGCCGGCATCCACGTGCCATTGCAGGTGCAGGTGACCATGGAGACGACGGGGCGGATGCTCGTCGGCAGTGAGGTCGGCGCTGCCCTCGTGTCGCTCGCCGCCATGAAGCCCGAGGTGCTCGGCATCAACTGCGCCACCGGTCCTGCCGAGATGCAGGAGCACCTGCGCTACCTCAGCCAGCACTCGCCACTGCCGATCAGCGTGCTCCCCAACGCCGGTCTCCCGAGCGTGGTCGACGGACGCACCCATTACGACTTGACGCCTGAGCAGCTGGCCGAGTTCCACCGCCGGCACGTCGCCGAACTGGGCGTGCGCGTCGTAGGTGGCTGTTGTGGCACCACCCCCGAGCACCTGCGCCAGGTCGTCGAGGCCGTGCGCAGCGTCGAGCCCGCCAAGCGCGATCCGTCGTTCGAGCCCAGCGTGTCGTCGATCTATAGCCCGGTGTCGATCGAGCAGGACCTCAGCTTCCTGATCATCGGAGAGCGCACGAACGCCAACGGCTCCAGGGCCTTTCGCGACGCGATGTTGAACGGCGACTGGGACACGTGCACGAAGATGGCCAACGAACAGGTCCGTGAGGGTGCCCATGTCATCGACGTGTGCGTCGACTACGTCGGGCGCGACGGCGCTCTCGACATGGATGAGATCGCCAAGCGGTTCGCCACCCAGGCCAGCGTGCCGATGGTGCTCGACTCGACCGAGACTCCGGTGCTCGAGGCCGGGCTCCAGCACATCGGCGGTCGGGCGATCCTCAACTCGGCCAATCTCGAGGACGGCGAGCTGCCGGGCTCCCGCTTCGACAGGGTGATGGCCCTGGCCCGGGACTTCGGGGCCGCTGTCATTTGCCTCCTCATCGACGAGCGCGGTCAGGCTCGTGACCTCGAGTGGAAGATGGAGGTCGCCCACCGCATCCATGAGATCGCCACCGAGCGGTACGGGCTCTCCGCGTCCGACCTGATCTTCGACGCGCTGACGTTCCCGCTGTCGACGGGCGACGACGATCTGCGGCGCGACGCCATCTACACCATCGAGGCGATCAAGCGCATCAAGGCCGACATCCCCGGCGCCCACACGACGCTCGGGGTGTCCAACGTGAGCTTCGGCCTCAAGCCGGCGGCGAGGCATGCGCTGAACAGCGTGTTCCTACACGAGTGTGTGCAGGCGGGTCTCGACTCGGCCATCGTGCACGCCGGCAAGATCGTGCCGCTCAACCGGCTCCCCGACGAACAGCGCCAGGTGTGCCTCGATCTCGTCTGGGACCGCCGCGCCCCTGCGTCCATGACAGAGGGTGTGCCTGCGTACGACCCGCTGCAGAAGCTGTTGGAAGTGTTCGAGGACGTGCAGTCCACGAAGACGGCCAAGCCCGACCGCAGCGGGCAGCCGGTGTCAGAGCGCCTGCACCATCGGATCATCGACGGTGATCGCGAAGGTTTGACCGGCGACCTCGACGAGGCCATGGCCAGCGGCATGGCTGCTCTCGACATCGTCAACGACGTGCTCCTCGGCGGCATGAAGGTGGTGGGCGAGCTGTTCGGATCGGGTCAGATGCAACTGCCGTTCGTGCTGCAGTCGGCCGAGACCATGAAGCAGGCCGTCGCCTATCTCGAGCCTCACATGGACAAGGTGGACGGCAGCTCGGCAAAGGGCCGCCTGGTGTTGGCAACGGTGAAGGGCGACGTGCACGACATCGGCAAGAACCTCGTCGACATCATCTGCACGAACAACGGCTACGAGGTGCACAACCTCGGCATCAAGGTGCCGATCAACGAGATGGTGGCGAAGGTCAAAGAGGTCGACGCCGACGCTCTCGGGATGAGCGGACTGTTGGTCAAGTCGAC
>JACDHN010000223.1 GCA_013821025.1 Acidimicrobiia bacterium
GGCGCTCGTCGTCGGCGACGTCGACGACGGCGACGACGTGCTGGTGCGACTGCATTCCGAGTGCCTGACGGGGGATGCGCTCGGGTCGCTTCGCTGCGACTGCGGCGTGCAGCTCCGCCTGGCGATGCGGACGATCGCCGCCGAACGTCGCGGTGTGCTGGTGTACGCGACCGGTCATGAGGGACGCGGTATCGGGCTCGTGAACAAGCTGCGCGCCTACGTCGCCCAGGATCAAGGATCAGACACCGTGCTCGCCAACGAGCAGCTCGGGCTTCCCGTGGATTCTCGCGATTATGGCGACGCAGCTGCAGTCCTCGCCGAGCTCGGCGTCCACAGCATCCGTCTGTTGACCAACAATCCGGACAAGGTCCGTGGGCTCACGGCGTCAGGCGCCGTGGTGCGCGACGTGGTCGCGTTGACAACGGCGCCGCACCATCGCAATCTCGGCTATCTGACGACGAAGGAGCGCCGGCTCGGGCATGTTCGGCCGACGGGTACACCGCTGGCCGGCGCCGACGAGTTGGCGCCGGCGACGGATGTGACTGCGCTGCTCGGTGATGTCGAGCCCCGTGCCGATCGACCATACGTCGTCCTCAAGTATGCGCAAACGCTCGACGGCCGGATCGCCACGTCGACCGGAGACTCGAAGTGGATCAGCGGAGAGGACGAGCGGCGCATCTCGCATGCCCTGCGCGCAGCCTGCGACGGCGTGCTCGTCGGCGTGGGAACCGTGCTGCAAGACGATCCCGAGCTCACGGTTCGAATGGTCCCCGGTGCATCGCCGATGCGTGTCGTCATCGACTCGAAGCTGCAGTTGCCCGAAGCGGCGAAGGTGCTGAGCCACGACGCGCCGACCACGGTGTTCACCTCCGAACTGTCGGCGCCGGAGCGACGCGACGAGCTGCGCCAAGCTGGCGTGCGGGTGGAGGTCATCGAAAGGACGCCTGACGGGATCGACCTCGCCGAGGCGCTCGCCGTTTTGCGGGCCTCAGGAACGGAGTCGCTGCTCGTCGAAGGCGGGGCCAAGGTGATCACGTCGTTGCTCGGCGCCGGACTCGTCGATCGGATCATCGTCGCCGTTGCGCCCGTCCTGATCGGAGATGGCATCGAAGCAGTCGGCCCCCTCAGAGTCACCGAGGTGACTGCGGGTATCCGTTTGGAGAACCGGGCGATCTTTCCCGTCGGCGACGACGTTCTGCTGGCGTGGGACGTCGTCAATGTCCCATCCACCTCCTGACCCACCACCGACTGGGCGTGATTCCTCTCACCACGCGATCTGGGCGTGGATCTGCTCAGGGGCCGGAACGATCCACGCCCAGTTGGACGCGGACGGCAGAGGGCCGGCAAGAGTCGCTGACAGCTACGAGTAGAAGGGGTTCTCGCCGGTGGCGTGGTCGGTGAGGTCCTTCACGGCATGCACCTCGTCGATGGCTTCGACGAGCATCGTCTGCACTCCCTCGAGCATCGTCAACTTGCTCATCGAGCAGCCGTGGCAGCCCCCGCCCATCGTCAGGTAGGCCGTGCCCTCACCGTCATGGCCGACGTAGGTGACGAACCCGCCATGGGAGGCGAGCGCCGGGTTGATTTCGCCGGCGACCATCGCCTCGATCTCGGCCGAGAGCGCGTCGTCGCCCGTCAGGCCCTCGACGCGCAGCACCTCGGGACGGTTGGGGTTGCGGATCACGAGTCCCGTGGTCTCGGCATAGTCGAGCGTGGCTCCCGACAGCAGCTCGACGTCCTTGCCCGGGATGATCACCTTCAGGCCTTCGTGGGTGCGCACCTCGTCGGTGAACGCGGCGTCGAGGTACTCGCTGAAGCTCAAGTCGTAGCGGAACTCCTCGCTGGCGTCGGAGGCGATCTCGAGGCGCAGGCCCAACTGGTCTGCGTCGGGCTCGTCGGCGCGCAGCTCTTTCAGCTTGTCGAGCGCCTCCTGCGTGATGCTGACGACCAAGTCGCTCCCTGAAAGTGCTTCCAACGGACTCATGATCCCAGGCTACCGGCGTCCCTAGGTGACGTCAGGCCGTATGGCATTCTGGGCGCCGTGACCGAGGGAAGCAAGAAGGCCGTACTCGCCGCCCTGGTGGCGAACTTCGGAATTGCCGTCGCCAAGTTCGTCGGCTTCATCATCACCCGCTCGGCTGGTCTGCTGGCCGAGTCCGTGCACTCGCTGGCCGACACCAGCAACCAGGCGCTGCTGCTACTCGGCGGCAAGCGAGCCGAGCGAGCCGCCGACCGGGAGCACCCGTTCGGATACGGCCGGGAGCGCTATTTCTGGTCGTTCGTCGTGGCGCTGATCCTGTTCTCCATGGGCGGGCTGTTCGCCCTGTACGAGGGCATCGCGAAGGTCCGCGATCCTCATGAGGTCGAGAGCCTGGCGGTCGCTGTCGGCATCCTCGTCTTCGCCATCGCCCTCGAGACGTTCTCGCTGCGCACCGCCTACCGAGAGGCAAGGCACCACAAACCGGATGACGTGTCGTGGGCCAGGTGGTTCCGCAATGCGAAGTCGCCAGAACTGCCCGTCGTGCTGCTCGAGGACATCGGCGCCGAGATCGGCCTGTTCCTCGCCCTCGGCGGCGTGATCGCAGCCGAGGTCACCGACGAGCCTCGATGGGATGCTGTCGGCTCGATCTCCATCGGCGTGCTGCTGATCGTCATCGCCATCGTCCTGGGGATCGAGATGAAAGGCCTGCTGATCGGCGAATCGGCGTCGGCCGGCGACGTGACCAGCATCGAGAAGTCGTTGACGGGAACGCCAGGCGTGATGGCGCTGATCCACATGCGAACCCAGCACCTCGGGCCCGACGAGCTGCTCGTGGCGGCGAAGGTGCAGTTCGACTCCTCACTGTCGATCGCCGATCTGGCCACCACGATCAACGAGGCCGAGTCCCGTTTGCGCGCCGAGGTGCCGATCGCTCGCGTCGTGTATCTCGAGCCCGATATACGGCGTAGCGAGGTAACCTGATCCAACTACCAACGGGGAGCTCGCACACGGCGGGCTGAGAGGGTGCCACAGCACCGACCCGAGAACCTGATCCGGATAATGCCGGCGGAGGAAGCATGGGAACGGTCGTGATCATCACCGGGGCGGTGCCGCTGACGCGGGCGCTGACCGGGCACATGCCGGCCGGTGCCACCGTGATCGCTGCTGACGGCGGGCTGGACCACGCGCTTGCCGCAGGCATCCGGCCCACGATCGTGGTCGGCGATCTCGACTCGGTGACGCCCGACGGCGCCGCCTGGGCCAGGGCGCATGCCGACCTGCGGGAGCACCCGGCGGCGAAGGGATCGACAGACACAGAGTTGGCCCTCGACGTGGCCGATGGCATGGCTCCCGATCGCCTGCTGCTCATCGGCGGACCCGATGGCACCCGCCTCGACCATACGCTGGGCGCCCTCGGTTCCTTGGGACGAGAGCCGCTGGCCGCTGTGCCCGTCGTCGAGGCCTGGTGGGGCGCCACGTACGTTCGCGTGCTGCACGGCCGTGGTCGCGCGCAGCTCGAACTCGCGGCGGGCGCTCTGTTCTCCGTGCTGGCGATGCACGGCCCGGCCAGGGGCGTCAGCGTTGCCGGCGCCCGCTGGCCGCTCGACGCCGTCGACCTCCCGCCACTGTCGGGCTGGGGCGTCAGTAACGAAGCGATCGCGCCACCGGTCAGCGTCGAGGTCGTTCACGGCGTCGTCACCGTCATCGTCCCAGGAGGAGCACCGTCATGAGAAACACCCGAATCGGTGGAATCGCCATTGCTCTTGCCGCCGCCACCGTGCTGGCATCGTGTGCCGACGACGAGCCGGCAGCGGACACATCGTTGACCGAGGGGTCCCAAAGGACCGACGTTCCTGCCACCACCTCGCCCTCCATCGGTTCCTCGCGCACCGAGCCGACCGGCGCCTCGGCAGGAGCCGAGACGATCACACTTGTCGCCTACGAGTCGTTCCCGGAGTCGGACACACCGGTCAACGAGGCACTGGCGGCCTTCACCGACAAGACGGGCATCGAGGTCGAGCTGCTACTGGCCGGCGACACCGGTGCCATGGTGTCGAAGGCGGCGCTCACCGCCGGAAATCCCGAGGGCGACGTGATGTGGGGCGTCGACAACACGTTCCTGTCGCGGGCCGTTGACGAAGGCGTGTTCGAGCCGTACACAGCCGATGGACTCGACGCCGTCGACCCGGAGCTGCTGACGCTGGTGCCAGGTGGCGAGGCCACGCCGGTCGACTACGGCGACGTGTGCGTCAACTACGACATCGGCTGGTTCGAGGACGCCGGCCTGGAGCCGCCCGAGACGCTCAAGGATCTCACAGACGAGCGCTACGCCGATCTGCTCGTCGTCGAGAACCCGGCTACGTCGTCGCCGGGCATGGCGTTCTTGTTGGCGACGATCGCACGATTCGGCGACGGCGGCTGGGAGGACTACTGGCGGGCGCTGCGAGACAACGGCGTCGAGGTGGTCGATAGCTGGAACCAGGCCTACTACGAGCGCTTCACGTGGGCCGACGGTCCGAAGCCACTGGTGGTGAGTTACGGGTCGAGCCCGCCGGCCGAGGTGATCTTCGCCGATCCCCCGCTCGACGAGGCACCAACTGGCGTCGTCACCGACACCTGCTTCCGCCAGATCGAGTACGCCGGTGTGCTCGCCGGCACCGACCACCCCGGCGAGGCCCGCCGCCTGGTCGACTTCCTGCTCAGTGCCGAGTTCCAGGAGACGCTGGCGCTGAACGTCTTCGTGTACCCGGCCAACGCCGACGTCGAACTCCCACCGGAGTTCGTCGAGTTCGCCGCCGTGCCCGACAACCCGGCGGAGGTCGATCCTGACGACGTGGCGGCCAACCGGTCTGAGTGGATCGACACCTGGACCGAGGTGACGCTGCGCTGAGCGACCGCCACCCGAATCGGTTGCCCGCCTGGCTGCTGGTCGCCCTCGTCGGGCCTCCCATGGCGTTCGCCATCGTCTTCTACGCCTGGCCGCTGGCGACGCTGCTGGCGAAGGGGTTGGGACCTGGCGCCATCGCCGACGTGCTCGGACGTTCACAGACGTGGGATGTCGTGTGGTTCACGTCGT
>JACDHN010000224.1 GCA_013821025.1 Acidimicrobiia bacterium
GCCTGACATCGAGCGCTTCACATCCTGGGGACCAAAGCGGTCACGTCGTGGCGGGCGCGGACTACGTTTCCGCTCGCTGATACCTTCCTCGCATGGCAACTGCTGGTCGACGCGTCCGCACGGTGTGGAGTGACCTCAACGGTCTGACCCACGGGCGCTACATCCCCTCGGGGCGCATCGAGCATCACACCCACCACGCGGTGACGACGCTGGTGATGGGCATCGACGGAGAGATCCTGCCCGTCGCCGGCTACAGCTCCGACGTCGGGTTCCGTGACCTCACGGCGGCGCCGCTGCCCGACACCCGCCGTCCCGGCTGGGAGCCCGACACCGACGTCGTGATCTGCCGGCTCACCGACCATTCCGGCAAGCCACTCACCATCTGCCCGCGGGCGGCGCTCGAGCGGTCGATCGAGGGATGGCGGGCCATCGGGTTCGAGCCCTACCTCGGATTCGAGTTGGAGTTCTACGTGCTGGCGCCGGACCCCGACGCCGAGAGCGGCTGGTCACCTGCCGCCGGACCTGGGCATCGTGTGTACGGCACGGGGCTCGGCGGCGATCGAACGGGCATGGCGATCGCCTACTTCGACATGGCCGAGGCCATGCAGCTCGGTCTGGAGGGAGTGCTGTCGGAGTTCTCACCGGGTCAGCTGGAGGTCAACCTGCATTACGGGCCGGCGCTCGAGGCCACCGACCGCGCCGTGCTGTGCAAGGAGATGACGCGTGAGGTAGCCGACGACGCCGGGCTGCTGGCCACGTACCTCGGCCGTCCGCACGCCACCTCGGTCGGCTCGGGCCTGCACATCAACATGTCGATGGTGCCTGTGGCCGGCGGCGCCAACGCCCTCGAGGACCGCGACGCCGAGCACGGGCTGAGCACCGTGGCTCGCCAATGCCTCGGTGGGTTGATCGCCCACCACGAGGCCGTGGCCGGCTACTCGGCCCCGCTCACGAACAGCTTCAAGCGCTTGATGCCGGGACTGATCGCCGGCTACTGGGCCAACTGGGGTCTCGACAACCGGTTCAGCACGTATCGCATCCCTGCTGAGCGTGGTGCGGCGATGCGCATCGAGAACCGTATGCCGTGCGGCACGGCCAGCCCCTACCTGGCGGCGGCGGCGATGCTCAACGCCGCCCTGCTCGGTGTGGTCGACGGCCAGGACTGCCAGGACCCTCAGCACGGCGATGCCGACGAATCCCCGAACACGGACCGTCACACCCCACACACGCTGTCCGAGGCCCTTGACGCCCTCGAGGCCGACGCCGTGCTCACCGAAGCCATGGGTCCGGAGCTGACCAGCACGTACCTGGCGCTGCGTCGCCACGATCTCTCGCGCTGGGAAGCGCTCGAGGAGAAGTGGAACCCCGAAGAGATCACCCGCTGGGAGCTCGAGACCTACCTCCCGTTCTATTAGGCCTGTCTGCGGGGATCAGGCGGGGGTGACGGTGATCGGGAGGCGTTTGATGCCGGCGATGAAGTTGGAGCGCAATCGGGCGATCTCGCCGTCGAAGCGGACGTCGGCCAGGCGCGGCAGCAGTTCCTCGAACAGGATCTTGATCTCCATCCTCGCAAGCTGGGCGCCCAGGCACAGGTGCGGGCTCATCAACCCGAACGCCACGTGGGCGTTGGGGGAGCGGTGGATGTCGAACGTGAACGGGTCGGGGAACTGCGTGTCGTCGTAGTCGGCACTGATGAACCAGATGACGACCTTGTCGCCCGCTGAGATCTGCCGACCGCCGAGCTCGGTGTCCGTCAGCGCGGTGCGCCGGAAGTGCATCGTGACCGATCCCCATCGCAGGATCTCGTCGACGGCACTGGCCACGAGGACATCGTCGCCACGGACGCCGGCGTCGCGCAGTTCGGCCAGCTGCTCCGGACGCTCGATCAGCGCCTTCATACCAGCGGTCATCGTGTAGCGGGTGGTGTCGTTGCCGGCGGCCACGAGCAACGTGAAGAAGTTGTTGAACTCGTGCTCGGTCAGCTCTTCACCGTCCAGCTTCGGGCGCAGTAGATCGCTGATCACGTCGTTGCTCGGTTGCCGACGCCGGGCCCTGGCCTGGCGCTGGGCGTACTCGAACAGGCGGATGCCGGCCGGGCTGCGGAACGGCATCAGCCGGAACTCGTCCGTATCGACGAGCCCGACGGGATGGGTGGTGAACTCCGGGTCCGTGTTGCCGAGCAAGGCATCGCCCTGCTCCACCAGCCATGGTCCGTCGTCGCTGGAGACGCCGAGCAAGGCACCGAGCATCCGCATCGGGAGCTCCTTGGCGATTCGGTCCACGAAGTCGAACGACGTCTCGGCGAGCGCGTCGTCGAGCACGGCGCTGGCGAGCGCCCGGATGGCCGCTTCGTAGGCGTACACCGCTTTGCGGCTGAACGGTTTCGACACGAGCCGGCGGTACGCCGTGTGCTCGGGCGGATCGAGCTCCATCATCGTCCGTCGGGCACTCGTCTCGTCGTCCGACATCTCCTCGAGGCGGATTCCCTTCGACGACGAGAACACCTCGACGTTGCGGCTGACGGTGAGCACGTCCTGATAGCCCACGACGGACCAGAAACCAGACCCGTCCTGCTCGTCCTGCCACGACACCGGCTCCATCCGGCGCAGCCGTTCGAACGTGGCGTGGGGTACCCCGGCGACGAACGTGTCGGGGTCGGTGATGTCGGCGTCGTCGGGCCCGAGATCGTCGCCGGGCGCCGGACCGCTCACGTTCTGTTGTCCCTGGCGATCGTCGTGCCGCCGGCGAACGTCGTGCCCACCTCTCGCCAGTAGCCGCCGATCATCTCCTGCGGGTCCAGGCGCGTCAGCTCCTCGGTCGGTGACTCGTGGAACTCGATCGTGGCATCACCCCGAAAGCACTGTCCGAGCTCGACGTCACGACCGCTCATGGTCACCAGCTCGTGCAGCGAGTCCTCGCCGTCAGCCTCGATGGACGGCATCACCCGCGAGTGGATCATCGGGTGGGCGTTGACCGTGCCAGCTGATTCGGCGTCGCCGGTGATGATGAACGTGGCGTCGATGAGCCGCCGGCCGTTGGCGGCGCACGTGGCGCCGAACCGACCACCCGGCTGCAGGCGAGGACCTGCGCGGCCGACGTTGACGGACCGCGTCAGGTACAGCTCGCCGAGCTTCTTCGGGTAGCCCTGGAAGTGGCCGCGCACCATCGCAAAGTCCTTGTCGACCCAGATGTACACGCAGCGGCTGTACACCGTGCCCGCGTGCTGGCACCGCACGACGACGAACGTCTCGAGGTATTGGGATCGCACGGGGTCGAGCAGCTCCGAGAAGTCGTCGCCGCAACTCTGCCAATCGGCCCAGATCACGGCCACGGCTCCGGGATCGTCATCGACCAGCGTCAACGGTTCCGGCAGCAGCTCGGCCACTGCGGCGGGATCGGTACGAAACTCGATGGTCAGCATCTGCCCGCTGTAGTGCCACGGAGGGGGCGGGACGAGGGACGATGCTCCGGTGCCCGAGCGGGGGAACATGAACCCCGAGACCGTCGTCATCGCTCGCACAGTAGCCGAGCCCTCTCGATCATTCGGATGCGAACGGATCGTCTCGAGCGCCCGGAACGACGCTCGAGCAGCGCCGTTCTTGGCACCCCTACGGCGCCGGACGGACGGCTACCGTTGCCGCAGTCATGGACCACGAACCCGACGTTGCGCGTGCTGAGGACCAGGCGCTCGACATCGACGAGGCACCCGGCCCGCGGCGCAGGGCGCTGCTCGGCGTCGACATCGGCGGTTCGAAGTTCGCCGTTGGCGTGATCACGTCGCGTGGCGAGCTGATCGACCGGTCCATGGCCAAGGTGGATCCAGACGTGTCGGGAGAGTCGCACTACGAGATGCTCGTCGAGCTGGTGGACGAGCAGCTCGAGCTGGCCGAGGACCGCCACGACGTCGAGCTGGTCGCCGTCGGCGTCGGCTCAGCGGGTCCGATCGCCCCGAACTGCGAGGTCGTGTCGCCGCTGAACATCCCGGCATGGAGCGACTTCCCGCTGCGGCCCCGCGTGCAGGAGCTGACGGGGCTGCCGACGTTCGGCGATCTCGACGCAAAGGCGCTGGCGCTGGCCGAGGGATGGCTGGGAGCGGCTCAGGGCGTCAGCAACTACTGCGCCATGACGGTGTCGACCGGCGTCGGCGGAGGTCTCGTGCTCGACGGACGGCTGATCGACGGGGCGACGGCCAATGCCGGCCACGTCGGCCACCTGATCGTCGAGCCTCAGGGCCGGCGCTGTTCCTGTGGGGCGCGAGGCTGTTTGGAGGCCGAGGCGTCGGGTCTCGCCATTGAGGCGCTGACCGGGCGATCGCCGACGGAGCCGTCGTACGAGACCATGGAACGCACGGGCCGCATGGTCGGCCGGGCGGCGGCGTCGATGTGCAACCTGTTCGACCTCGACCTCGTCGTCGTAGGCGGATCGGTGGCGTTGGGTTTTGCAGCCACGTTCTTCAACGCCGCCAACCTCGAGCTCCACGCCCGAGCCACGATGTCGCACAGCCGTCAGGCCCGCGTCGTGCCATCGCGCCTCGAGGAGCGCGGGCCACTGATCGGCGCCGCCGCAGTGGGCATCCGCGGCCTGCGCCGCAGGCCGATCTCCGGTGCGCCCGCAACCGATCCAACGCCGGCCCGAAGACGCCCGACAGCAACTCGAGCGCCTTTGACGGATCCCTACACGGCCGGACCGTAAGACGACGCCGAGTAGCTTGTCGCCGTGACGAAGATCCGTACCAGGGACGCCTCGCGAATCCAGGATCGACGGGGCGAAGGCGGCCGCGGGGGCGGCATGGGTCTGCCGGGTGGGCTGCCGATCCCAGGTCGGATGGGTGGCGGGCTGGTCGGCATCATCGTGATCCTGGCATCGATCTTCCTGCCCAAGCTGCTCGGTGGCGGCGGCACGCCGGCGTTGTCCCCTGGAGACGGTGACACCGCCGGCCGCGCCAACCCCGACGCCTGCCAGACCGAAGCAGAACAGATCCTGTGCGGTGCCACGGATGACGTGCAGGACTACTGGACCGGGGCCTTTCCGAGTCAGTTCCAGCAGGAGTACGAG